>DASRSO010000162.1:0-56217 GCA_035656375.1 Cyclobacteriaceae bacterium
ATCACTGCACAGTCGATCGGTGAACCTGGTACCCAGCTTACACTCCGTACATTCCACGTGGGTGGTGCAGCGTCGAACATCGCAACTGAAGCAAGCATTCACGCGAAGTTCTCAGGTATAATCGAATTCGAAGGTATCCGCACAGTAGATACAACAGACAAGGATGGCAACAAGGCTAAAGTTGTGATGGGCCGTACGGGTGAAGTCCGCATTATGGACGAAGCCAGGACGCGAGTATTCATCAGCAACCACGTGCCTTACGGTGCATTCCTTCTCGTGAAAGACGGACAGAAAGTTGAGAAGGGCGATGAGCTCAGCAACTGGGATCCTTATAACGCCGTGATCCTTTCGGAGTACGATGGTGACATCGAGTACGAAGCGATCATTGAAGGTATCACTTACAAAGAGGAGTCGGACGAACAGACCGGCCACCGCGAGAAAGTGATTACTGAAACACGCGATAAGACCAAGAACCCGGCTATCGTTGTAAAAGGTAAGACCGACACCAAGTCGTACAACATTCCTGTTGGCGCTCACCTTGCAGTAGATCAGGGCGAACAGATCAAAGCGGGCCAGGTGCTTGCGAAGATCCCTCGCGCTGTCGGCAAGTCGCGCGACATCACTGGTGGTCTGCCTCGTGTAACTGAATTGTTCGAAGCTCGTAACCCGTCGAACCCGGCGGTTGTGAGCGAGATAGATGGAGTTGTGACTTACGGTGGTATCAAACGTGGTAACCGCGAGATATTCATCGAGTCGAGAGATGGTGTTCAGAAGCGTTACCTCGTACCGCTGTCGAAACACATCCTCGTCCAGGACAACGACTTCGTGAAAGCAGGTCAGCCTCTGTCTGACGGTGCAATCACTCCTTCGGACATCCTGTCGATCAAAGGACCGACTGCAGTACAGGAGTATCTCGTGAACGAGATCCAGGAAGTATATCGTCTGCAGGGTGTGAAGATCAACGACAAGCACATTGAGGCTATCGTAAGCCAGATGATGCAGAAAGTTGAGATCATCGACTCTGGCGACACAAGCTTCCTGCAAGGTGAATATGTAGACAAGCTCGAGTTCCGTGAAGTGAACGACCAGATCCTCGACAAGAAGGTTGTGACCGAGGCAGGCGACTCTCAAAGGTTCAAGCCCGGCCAGATCGTTACACCTCGCGAGCTCCGCGACGAAAACTCTGCACTGCGTCGTAAAGACCAGAAGCTTGTTGAAGTTCGCGATGCACTCTCGGCTGTATCGAGACCTACACTGCAAGGTATCACACAGGCGTCGTTGAAGACTGAAAGCTGGCTGTCTGCCGCTTCATTCCAGGAAACGACTAAAGTGTTGAGCGAAGCAGCGATCCGCGGTAAGGCAGATCAACTCATGGGCTTGAAAGAGAACGTGATTGTTGGACACCTCATCCCTGCGGGTACAGGTCAACGCAGGTTCAACGACCTGATCGTAGGTTCTGAAGAAGAGTACGATAGCATGATGCAATCGGCTGGCTCTCCGAACCCAAGGAAGGAAAGAGAATTTGCTGATTAATTGAATTGAAACTAAACAGGCCGCAGGTTAGAAATGATCTGCGGCTTTTTTTCTTATGGCAGAGAAAGATCAACAACAGCAAACACAGCAGATCAACATCGAGTTGACAGAAGAAACTGCGGAAGGGATTTACTCCAACCTCGCTATGATTGCGCATTCGAACAGCGAGTTCGTAATTGACTTTATTCGCCTGATGCCAGGCGTACCGAAGGCAAAAGTGAAATCACGCATCGTGATCACACCAGAACATGCCAAGAGATTGTTGGCTGCATTAAAAGATAATATCGAGAAGTACGAAAATGCTTTTGGTCCCATAAAGAGGACAGACGACCTTCCGAAGTTTCCTATGAACTTTGGTGGTGCGATAGGAGAGGCTTAATTTTTTCCTTCACCAAAAATCAGGTTTAGTTGTTACCCCTCCGTGCGAACGGCAGTCGGCGCATTCTCTCTTCGTGTACGAATAGAAAATGGAATCCAGGTGTGTAATCCTGTCGAGGATCACGGTCGTACTCGTAAGGATCTCGGGATTGAGACAACTTTCGGGCCCCGTCCGTTTCCTGTTTGGGTTTTGATCGCACGTTAGCTCTGCCTGGCATGATCCGAACCCCTGGGGGATCTGTAATGTCTCCGGCAGATCCTTGTAGTTAATGAATATCCTTTTCTTCGTTATCTCCGACGCGCTGAAAAAACCGAGTACAGTAGACGAAGCATTCCCGACCTCGTGAAAGTTTCCCGGCGCAGTAGTTGGCAATGGCCCAAAGAAATCACCAAGTTGTTCGGTAGTTTTCTTCATCTCCTTCAGGTAGATAAATTCTTCCGGGCTTATAACACGTTGATTGATCAGCACACTGTAACGGATCGACAGCTTCAGGGATCCCCCGGGTATCGACAGCACAGGGTACCTATAGACCGTCGAAGCGGTAAGGTCGCGTGTTGTTGCGATACCTATCGAAAAAGATGGAGCAGTACGCCAGCAACGATATACCTGGTCTTCCTGTGCTCTCTTTTCCGGGATTTTATTGATGAATGTGAAGTGTGACTCGAAGAGTGAAGTATACTCATAGGTCTCCACGTAATCCCATCCGAAGTATTTCGCCTTACCGGATTCGTCGTGCGTGTTAAGCAGGATCTCGATACCTCGTTCATCGTTTGTAAAGTCGTATGTTACCAGATCGATCTGCGGAGTCCTGAGAACCTCCACCGGATCGGAAATGAATTTCCGGCCATCGTTTAACGTAACGTCCAGGTTGTACTTTTCATCGTAATTGACCGGTACATTCGTAGTTGAATAAATACCTGGTCTTTCTTCGATAAGGTTCAAATGCAGGCCACGCGAGCCGATCAACGCGACATCCGCGCCGGGAACTATCGGCGGAGCTGCCTCGTCGTTGATTGCCTGCGGCCGCGACAGCTTTACAGTAATCGATCTTGCAGTTGCATCGAGACGCCCGTCGATGACTACGACATCTCCTGGAAAAAAGGGGAAATCAGTGCTGTACGGCTCAATGCACCCCATTAGTGCTACCAACATGATTGGCAGGTAACGCATACTAAAAGCTACATTTTTTTTTTCGAACTTTCGATCAACTCCCGAAGCCATGAAAACAGTTGTAGCCTTAATGTCTATAGTGTTGGCGATCACGTTCGTTGCACTTCGATCGGACGATACTCCCGCAGTTTATCCAAAACCCCGCGACTTCCCGATAACGATGTGTGGTTCTGCATGGATCGACGCTATGAATTTCGGCACACCGGTAACCCTGATCGACGGACTTGGAACACTTCATTATCGAATTAACACACGCGACAGTTTAGCCCAGAAATTTTTCGACCAGGGGCTTCGATTGATCTATGCGTTCAATCACGTGGAAGCGCTTCGTGCATTCAAGGAGGCATCGCGCCTCGATCCATCGTGCGCTATGGCATGGTGGGGACAGGCTCTTACACTCGGGCCCAACATCAATGACTGGAATCCGAAGGATCGCGAAGAAATGGCCATGCAGGCAATCAATAAAGCAAAGGAATTGTCGGCAGGAGCAAAGCAGTCAAGTCAAAAAGAGAAGGACTTTATTATTGCACTTGCTTCGCGTTACGACGGCAAAGTTCACGACGACCGCGAGCCGTTGAACGTAGCATACAGGGACGCCATGGAAAAGCTTTCGAAAAAATACCCGGCAGACCCGGAAGCATTGGTGCTGTATGCCGATGCGATCATGACTTCGATGCCGTGGGACTACTGGAATAAAGATGGCTCGCCCAAAAACCTGACGTCGTCGGCGAGAGTTGCGCTCGAGAGTGCGATCAAGAAATATCCCCGTCATCCCGGTGCTCATCACATGTACATCCATCTTGTGGAAGCTTCGAACAAACCCGGAGATGCCCATAAGAGTGCAGAGTTTCTCGAAACTGCAATGCCATCGGCAGGACATATCGTTCACATGCCTTCACACATCTACGCGCGCACCGGCGAATACGAACGCTCGAATAACAGTAACCGGCTTGCCATTAAAGCCGACGAAGAGTTCCTTTCGCGTTCCGATGACCAGGGCCTGTATCGCATAGGGTACTATCCTCACAATATAGATTTTCTTGCATACGGCACGTTGATGAACGGGCAATCGGAAACAGCAATTACTGTTGCCAACAAGCTCGCTTATCACGTGAAGGCGATCGAGACCGTGGTACCGGCTTATTACGATTACTATTTCAATGCGCCGATCATTGCCTTTGTTCGTTACGGAAAATGGAGCGATGTTCTTGCGCTACCCGTACCGGACGATAAGAACTACCATACTTCTGCAATACATCACTATGCCCGTGGAACTGCATTCCTTCGCACAAAAAATATAACCGAGGCAAAAAGAGAACTCTCGAAACTCGATTCGATCTCGAAGCTCGACACTCTGAAAACCATCTACGCGTTCTTCAACTCGACAGAACAGATCGTGAAAGTGGCTGCAGATCTTTTGAAGGGCGAGGTGCTGATCAACGAAGGAAAACTCGACGAAGGTCTGTCGGCCCTAAGGCAAGCTGTTGCCAACGAAGACGACCTGCGTTACAATGAACCGCCCGACTGGCGATTGCCTGCCCGTCATTTTCTTGGAGCCGCATTGTTTGAAGCGGGACGTTACGCAGATGCACAAAAGGTTTTTGAAGATGATCTCTTTAAGAATCCGGAGAATGGATGGGCCCTCAAAGGACTTCTCAATTGTCACCAGAAATCCGGCCAGACAACCGAAGCGCTGCAAGTGGAAAAAAGATTGTCGGCAGCCTGGAGTAAGGGCGACGTTACGATCCCGTCGTCGAGATTCTGATCACCAGAAGTCTGGTCGTTTTGTAGTGCCTCCCATTGTCCGGCAGTCTCCGCACTTTTCCGAAGTGTAAGTCCAGTAATAGGCGCTTAAGCCGGAAGACATTTGCGAAAGAAGCGGCCAGTAGTCGGGGATATCCTCGATCTTTATACACGGCGGTGTGATGCCGTTGCCCGGTGCGGGTGGTGGTTTTGTACAGGTCGGAAATATCTCGCAATCGTACGCCGGCAGTATCTGAAAATATTCGGGCAGCTCGGTGAAGCTTATGAAGAACCGTTTCTCTTCAATATTCCCGGCGCGAAAATACCCAAGTACTGTCTCTGTTGGATCATCGCTGCTGTGCATGTTTCCCTGTACGGGTGCAGGCAGCGGATCGAACAATCCGCCGATCGACTCGGTGGTCTTGCGAAGCAATGAAAGGTAATTGTATTCCTTCTCGTCGATGACCCGTTGTTTGACGAGAAGGCTGTACCGCTCCGATAGTTTTACTGCGCGCCTCGGTATCGTTAACAGTTCAAAGTTCCGAACAACGTCCGCGCTCAGACCCCTCGTGCTGGCGATCGAAATTTTCTTTGATGGGTCGGTTTTCCAGCACCGGTAAACATTCTCTTCCGGGGTACGGTTTCTCGGACCGTTTGGTGTGTTTACCAGGCCTGAGTAGTGTGGGGCCGTGTATTCGTAGGTTTCTATGAAATCCCAGGTGTAGAATGACGACGCTGGTTTGTTGTTGTGTGTATTGACCCGAAAGGCGAGGTCTTCGCCCGTTATTGCTATGGTTGTCGTGATGCTGTCGATCGGGGGTGTTTCGGGTGCGGTCTGTTCATCGGAAAAGTACTCCCGCCCGTCTTCCGAGACGATACGCAGGGTGTATTTGTAGCCGGGCCCGACGGGTATGTTGCTGGCCAAGTATGTGCCGGGTTGCTGTTCGTGGAGTGTGGCTGCGCTCCCTTCCGAGGTGTGTATGGTCACGTTGGCACGCTGGACGACGGGTGAGTGTTCTTTGCTTTGGAGGGCCAGGGATCGCTGGAGCCTGACGGTGGCTGTGGCATTGCGGGCGTCTACGAAGCCGTCCACCACGAGGATGTTAGAGGCCGAGTCTGGCAGGTCTGGATCGTAAGGGTCGAGGCAGCTAATGAGCAGGAGGAGCAGGAAAAAGGCTGTAAACCGTCTCATTTGTGGAATTTCGCAAGATTTCTCAACCAAAAAACTTTCTAATACCCCTTTGCAGGCACCCTTTCTTTGGATACCTTTGCAGTCCAAATTTTTAAAAAGGTAAATAAAGAATTTATAAATGCCTACCATTCAGCAACTTGTAAGAAAAGGCAGGAAGAAATTGACTTTCAAGTCTAAGTCTCCCGCTTTGGATTCTTGTCCCCAGCGCAGGGGTGTTTGCACACGTGTGTACACCACTACTCCGAAGAAGCCTAACTCGGCGCTTCGTAAAGTGGCTCGTGTTCGCCTTAGCAACAACAAGGAAGTCAACGCCTATATCCCTGGCGAGGGTCACAACCTCCAGGAGCACTCGATCGTGCTGATCCGTGGTGGCAGGGTGAAAGACCTTCCGGGTGTGCGTTATCACATCATTCGCGGTGCATTGGATACATCGGGCGTGAATGGCCGACTCCAGAGCCGTTCGAAATATGGTGCTAAGAGACCGAAGGCAGGTGCCGCAGCGGCAGCTGGCAAAGGCGCAGCAGCTCCAGCTAAAGGCAAAAAATAATCAGATTACGCAATGAGAAAGTCGAAACCTAAAAAGAGATACCTCCTTCCCGATCCCAAGTTCAAGGATACGCTTGTAACCAAGTTCGTGAATTACCTCATGGAGCAGGGCAAGAAAAGCGTGGCTTACAACATTTTCTACGATGCGATCGAGATCGTTGAGAAGAAAGCTGGTGGCGAAGCCGGACTCGAAGTTTGGAAGCGTGCTATGAACAACCTTATGCCTGCTGTCGAGGTAAAAAGCCGCCGTGTTGGTGGTGCTACTTTCCAGGTACCGGTTGAGATCAGGCCTGAGCGCAGGATCAACCTCAGCATCAAGTGGCTCATTGACTTCTCACGCCTCCGTGGCGAGAAGACCATGATGGACAAGCTTGCTGCCGAGATCATCGCCGCATCGAAAGGCGAAGGTGCTGCAATGAAGAAGAAGGACGACACGCACCGCATGGCAGAAGCGAACAAGGCATTTTCACATTTCAGATTATAACAGGGGCTCGATAGCTAAATGGCGAGAGATCTTAAATTCACAAGAAACATTGGTATTGCTGCGCACATCGATGCGGGTAAGACTACCACTACCGAGCGTATTCTTTATTACGCGGGTGTTAACCACAAGATTGGTGAAGTACACGACGGTGCTGCAACAATGGACTGGATGGAGCAGGAACAGGAGCGTGGTATCACCATCACTTCTGCCGCTACAACCGTAAACTGGAACTACCGCGGTAACAAATATCATATCAACATCATCGATACTCCCGGTCACGTGGACTTCACCGTTGAGGTGAACCGTTCACTCCGCGTACTCGATGGTCTTGTATTCCTCTTTAGCGCCGTCGACGGCGTTGAACCCCAGTCAGAAACAAACTGGCGTCTTGCAGACAACTACAAAGTTGCCCGTATCGGTTTCGTTAACAAGATGGACCGTTCCGGCGCCGACTTCCTCGGTGTTTGCCAGCAGGTAAAAGAAAAACTTGGCAGCAAAGCAGTTCCCCTGCAGTTGCCTATCGGTGCAGAAGATAACTTCAAAGGTGTTGTCGATTTGATCAACAACCGTGGTATCATCTGGAACGAAGCAGACAAGGGTATGACCTTCCAGGAAGTTCCTATTCCTGATGACATGAAGGAAGAGGCACACGAGTGGAGAGAGAAACTTCTCGAAGCCGTTGCCGAATACGACGAGTCGCTCCTCGAAAAATTCTTCAACGATCCTAACACGATCACCGAAGCCGAGATCCTCACAGCCCTTCGCAAGGCAACGATCGATATGAAGATCGTTCCGATGGTGCTCGGATCTTCATTCAAGAACAAAGGTGTTCAGACGATGCTTGACCACGTGATGGAACTTCTTCCTTCACCGATGGACAAAGACGTGATCGTTGGACACAATCCCGATACAGAAGAAGAAGTTCAGATCAGGCCTGACGAGAAGGAACCTTTCGTAGCTCTTGCATTCAAGATCGCTACAGACCCCTTCGTAGGTCGTCTTTGCTTCGTACGCGCTTATTCAGGTAAGCTCGACCAGGGTTCTTACGTTCAGAACAGCCGTTCAGGCAACAAAGAACGTATCTCGCGTATCTTCCAGATGCACGCGAACAAGCAGAACCAGATCGATGTACTTGCAGCCGGTGATATCGGTGCCGTTGTAGGTTTCAAGGATATCAAAACCGGTGACACACTTTGCGATGAGAAACGTCCCGTACGTCTCGAGTCAATGGTGTTCCCTGAGCCTGTGATCGGGTATGCAATCGAGCCCAAGAAACAGGCAGATGCAGACCAGCTCAGCAAAGCTATCGCTAAACTTGTTGAAGAAGATCCTACGTTGCGTGTTCACACTGACCAGGAAACCGGCCAGACCATCCTTCGCGGTATGGGTGAATTGCACCTCGAGATCATCATCGACCGTATGAAGCGTGAGTTCAAAGTAGAGATCAACCAGGGTGCTCCCCAGGTTGCCTACAAAGAATCTATCACGAAGTCGGTTGAACATAAGGAAGTGTACAAGAAGCAGACCGGTGGTCGTGGTAAGTTTGCCGATATCGTATTCGAGATCGGACCGCGCGACGATGGCAAGGAAGGCTTCCTGTTTGAAAACGAGATTGTTGGTGGTGTTATTCCTCGCGAATTCATCCCTGCAGTTCAGAAAGGTTTCGAATCTGCAATGGTAAACGGACCTCTCGCGGGTTATCCTCTCGATAACATGAAGGTGAGGTTGTTCCACGGTTCGTACCACGATGTTGACTCGGATGCATTGTCATTCGAATTGGCTGCGCGCCTTGGCTTTAAAGAAGCTGCTGCGAAGTGTGCTCCTCAATTGCTCGAGCCTATCATGAGCGTTGAAGTACTTACTCCGGACGAATACACAGGTTCTGTAACAGGTGACCTTAACCGTCGTCGCGGACTTATGAAGGGTATGGACACTCGCGGTAATGCACAGGTGATCAGGGCAGATGTGCCTCTGAAGGAGCTCTTCGGTTATGTTACCGACCTCCGTACTATCACTTCAGGCCGTGCTTCAGCAACGTTGACATTCTCGCATTATTCACCGGTTCCGAAGAACCTTGCCGATAAAGTAATCGAAGAGTTAAAAGGAGCGGTAGCTAAATAAAAGTTTTATGAATCAGAAAATCAGAATCAAGCTCAAGTCTTACGACCACAACCTGGTTGATAAGTCGTCTGAGAAAATAGTAAGAGCCGTTAAAGCTACCGGCGCTGTTGTAAGCGGACCTATTCCGTTGCCTACAGAGCGTGAGAAATTCACCGTACTTCGTTCGCCCCACGTGAACAAAAAGTCACGCGAGCAGTTCCAGCTTTGCACCTACAAGCGTTTGGTAGACATCTATTCGAACTCCGCTAAAACTGTAGATGCTCTCATGAAGCTCGAGCTTCCCAGTGGTGTGGATGTTGAAATAAAAGTATAGTTAAAAGCCCCGCAAGGGGCTTTTTTATTTTGTATGCGCCCCATCATTGCGCTTGTTTTTCTTTCCTCGTTCGCCTCAGCCCAGGATACAGATAGTCTTTTCAACAGACTCCAGGGAATGACCCATTTTGGTTATGATTTCTTTAACGTCGACGGTATGGACATCTCCTTCGTTCCGCAGCGGGGAGAATTTACACCAAAGGCAATCGCAAGGATATACAGGCAGGACAAGATAAAGGCTTCGGAGATCACCGCTGCCGATGACAAACTTGACAAGCCAAACTACTATGTATCCAAAACCGAACCAAGGGGCGAAGGCTTGGTGGGTTACATGGACTACTGGTTCATTAAACACGGAGACAGCATTCAAATGGTCTCATTCCGGGCACTGCACAAGGTCGATCAGGCACTTGCCCGGCAGATAGTTTTATTGTGTGTGAATGGCGGAATGCCGGCCTCGATCTATCAGCCAACCGACCCGGATAAAATTAATTTCGCCGGACGGGAAATCAATCGGGGACAATCATGCCGGTGGATGGGGCCCAACAATCTTCAGTGCCCATATAACGGGCAAATGAACTGGAGCTCATACAAAACACTCGACGACGCAAATTTTGCCCTGGAAACTCATTTCAAATTTCTGGATGCGAACGCAAAAGGAAAGATCATTTCCGATCAATTGGTCGACGCCGTGTTCGAAGAACAGGATGTAAAAGCGAGAAAAATGGTCTTCGATTTGACTGGCGTAACATCCATCCTCGCGGGCATGTCGGGTGGGAAAACCCTTACCGTTTATATGGTTGCTGCCCAGGTACGCGGAAAGTCTGTAAGTTGTGTGATCAGCCATTGGAATAACGACCGGTTGAATGAAAACGGGCTTCCCGCCCTCGGCGCAGAAGTTCTGACCCTAAAGTAGCGCGCTACCTGTTTCACGAATTCTCAAATACCATTCTGTAGGGCCTGAGATCTACTACTTCGAGGTACATGCTGCAGGAAATTAAATGGTAAATTCAATGGATGAAATCCGTTGGCTTTCTTCTTTTCATGGTATGTTCAATTGCGTTTGGGCAAACAGGGTCGTTGAAAGGAAGAGTGCTGGATGCATCGACCAACGAAGCCCTTCCTTTCTGTAACGTATTCTTTGATGGCACCACGTTAGGAACAACCTCCGACCAGGATGGCAACTTCGAGATCCGTAACGTTCCTGTTCCCGGAACGTACGAAGTCATATTCTCTTATGTTGGCTATGAATCGTTTGCCCGGCGTGTAGAAATGACGCAGGCAAATGTGACGTTAGGCGTAACCAGGCTCAAACCTTCGCAGGTTGTACTCAGCTCGGTGGAAGTTAAATCGACACGCGATAAAGACTGGGAGAAGAAATTAAAGTGGTTTACGAAAACTTTTCTCGGCACCGATCGTCAATCCAGGCAATGTACGATCACTAACCCATGGGTCATTAGTTTCCCCGAAAGTGACGATGGACGAGTTCTCCTCGCAAGCGCGTCGGGTCCTATTGAAATAGAAAACAAGGCGTTGGGGTATAAGATTAAGTTCCTGTTGTATTCGTTTGCAACATCGGCGGCAGAATACTCCATTAACGGGAAATCGTTCTTCGAAGAGATGCAGCCTGAAAACGATGAACAGCTTGCAGCGTGGAAGAATGAACGCGAACAATCGTATCGCAATTCGAAACAGTATCTTTTCCGGTCGATCGTCGAGCGAAGAATTAATGCGGAGGGATTTCGTTTGTTTACCGAGATCGAGAAGTCGAATGGGACACGCGGTGCGTTTTTTTCGAGGGAAGTTGGAAAGTCTGTACTGCCGTGCGACACAACCCAGCTTGTCAGCAACGGCCCGCGCGAAGGACAGTATACTATCCGCATCCCGCGGCGTCTTGAAGTTCACAACACTGCCGAAAAGGACAACAGCAGTATCTACCGCGATGCCCTTTACCCGATCAGTTGGGTTGAATCGAAACGAGGAAGTATAGTTGTGAATAAAGAAGGCTTCGAAATAGAGAGGAGCGATGTTGTGACACTGGGAGTGATGAATAACCTGCGGATCTCGCGACTTGTTCCATTCGACTATAAACCAGACGAAAGAAATGTTACCACGATCGTTTCGAAAGACCTGGGCTATCTCCACGAGAAGATCTATGTGCATACCGATAGACCTTATTACTACGGAGGTGAAACGATCTGGTTTGGAGGCTACATCAAATACGGCGTGCAATCTTTGAAGGATTCACTGAGCACCACCGTGTATGCCGAACTGATAAATTCCAAAAAACAGATAGTGTTGTCGAAGACACTTGATGTTCTTGACGGAACGTTTAACAACCAGCTGGAGTTACGGGCAACCATGCAGGCTGGGGACTATTACCTTCGATGCTATACGCGCTTCAATAGAAATTTTGGCGACGAACGACTTTATGTAAAATACATCCCGATCCTCGAAATGACCCAGGCGGTGAATGCCGCGGAGCCAGCATCACCTGGTGAGGGCACAGGATCGATGAGCATCAGTGTTCCTAAAAGCATTTATAAGCTTCGCGAAAAGATAGAGGTCACGTTGCTTCCGGAAGATTACGTTGCTGGTTTTATGGATGGCGCACATTTTTCTGTGTCTGTAACCGATATGAAACAGGTGATGCCGGTTCAATTGGGTAAGACGATAGGAGAGGAGTTTGAGTTCGCTGAGCATAAGGCTTCAAATATCTCATACCCGGTTGAGTATGGCGTCGATGTTACGGGGATCTATCTCGATCGTAAGGGCAATCCGCAGGAAGCGTTGCTGAGCGTGATCCAGCTTCAGCCACGAAAATTTATGATAGCACATTCGGACGCTAACGGGAGGTTCGGACTTGCCAACCTGTACTTCTACGATTCGGTGCGGTTCGTGATCTCCCCGGGCAGAAAAGATAAACCGACAGGTTTTGCGAAGATCCTGCCGCGCGATGTTCCGCCGGTCCACCTTCCACTCGAACATCCGAAGCTTGAATTTCACCGCGAAAGCACGGCGCAACGTTCTTTCGACTATGAGACCGACAAAGTAACGGTGCTCAAAGAAGTTACTGTGACAGGAAAACGTATTGAAGAAGAACATCCTGTGCGTGCTTATGGTCGTCCCGACCATGTGATACAGGGAAAAGATATAAAGGGGTCGCCCGATGAAAACCTGCTGACAGTCCTTCCCGGAAGAGTTCCCGGCCTGGCTGTACGACAATTCTCCACGCCGGGTGAAGGCCTGCGCTGGCTTGTGTTCCTGTCGCGCAACGGAGTAGCAGGGAGAATTCCACCGGAGGTTTCGGTGAGGGTGAATGGCAACCTTATGTATGGCAGAGCGGAGGATATTCTAAGAGGTATAAGCCTGAAAGTTGTTTCGTCGGTCGAGATCAATCGGAACAGTGGTGTGTATAACTACGGAAATACAAGAACCGACGGCATTCTTTCCATTAATACGGTCTACGACCAGGCTGCCGACCAGTTGCCCGACACAACAGCAACTGTAGTGGTGCATGGTTTTGATAAACCAATGGAGTTCAAATCGCCAGACTATAGTTTGTCTACAGATGTTACCACACCACGAAAGGATTTCAGGAGCACGATCTACTGGAATCCGGCAATGACGATTGATGAAGATAAGAAGGGTCGTTGTGTTTTCTACGCGGGGGATCTCGCGACACAATACAGGATCGAGATCGAAGGCATGTTAGCCGACGGTACGGCGGTGCATGTAGAAAAAATAATTGAGGTTACAGATCAGTAAGCTCTTACCAACTTTCCATCCATGTAGTTTACATAACTCCTGTTGGCAACTTTGGTGCCTCCGGGGGTTGGATAATTTCCTGTGAAATACCAATCGCCTAAGTGATTGGGGATGGCTTTGTGAAGATTATCGACTGTCTGGAACACCACCTGCAGCTCTGCTTTCATGTCGGCAGGGCGAACGATGTCGGTGATCTTTTCAGAGATCTCGTCGTACGTAAATTGGTCGTAGAGGCGTTTGACGTAGTTGACAGGCTCTGCCTCGTTAACACTGTTAACGCACTGTTCGTAAACTTCTCCAAGCAGGTAATCTTTGCCTTGTTCTTTCAATAATTGAACAACGGCGCGGAATGCTACGAAGTCGCCCATCTTGCTCATGTCGATGCCATAGCAGTCAGGGAAGCGGATCTGTGGCGCTGAAGATACCACTACGATCCTTTTAGGAGAAAGCCTGTCGAGCATACGGAGGATACTCTTCTCGAGGGTAGTACCGCGGATGATCGAGTCGTCGATAACGACGAGTGTGTCTTTGCCTTTATTGACGACCTCGTAAGTGGTGTCGTACACGTGCGCGACCATTTCGTCGCGGTGGTCGTCGTCGGTAATGAATGTGCGGAGCTTAACGTCTTTGAGGACGATCTTTTCGACGCGAGGGCGGAATGTAAGGATATCGTCGAGCGAATCGACAGATGGTTTGTTGTCGATAATGATCTCTTTTTGCTTGGAGATCAGGTAGTCTTCGACACCGGCCATCATGCCGAGGAAAGATGTTTCGGCTGTGTTTGGTATGTATGAAAACACAGTATTCTTGAGATCGAAATTTATTCCCTTAAGGATCTGTGGAACGAGAAGACGGCCGAGTTGCTTGCGTTCTTTGTAGATCTCCGGATCGGTTCCTCTCGAGAAGTAGATCCTTTCGAAGCTGCATGATTTCTTTTCGAGCGGACGTGTTATCTGGTATTGACCATAACCTCCGTTCTTGTTGATGATCAGTGCGTGACCTGGTTTGATCTCTTCGATCTGATCGTAGTCGATGTTGAATGCCGTCTTGATCGCAGGTTTTTCTGAAGCCACGACAACGATCTCTTCATCGGCATAAAAATAACCGGGGCGAATGCCTGCGGGGTCGCGAACTACGAAAGCTGAACCCGAACCGGTGAGACCGGCCATGGTATAACCTCCGTCGAAATCTTTGCAGGCGCGTGTGAGTATCCGTTGGAAGTCGAGTTTGTTCTCGATGATCTCCGAGATCTCTGCGTTCGTATAGTGGTATTTGTATTGTTCGAAAGTTGCCTGGACTTCTTCGTCGAGGAAGTGACCGATCTTTTCCATCACTGTCACAGTGTCGACTTTTTCTTTCGGGTGCTGACCGAGATCGACGAGGATGTTGAAGAGTTCGTCGACGTTTGTCATGTTGAAGTTGCCGGCCATTACGAGGTTACGGCTGCGCCAGTTGTTTTGGCGGAGGAAGGGGTGAACGTTCTCGATGTTGTTGATGCCGTGGGTTCCGTAGCGGAGGTGTCCGAGCCAGAGCTCGCCGGTGAATGCTACTTTTTCTTTAAGCCATTGTTCGTCGCGAAACTTCTCCTTGCCTTCTTTCTGAGCCTTCTTGTATTTCTTTCCGATCTTTTTGAAGATGTGGGCGACGGGCTGAGTTTTGATCGATCTGTACCTGCTGATGAACCGGTAGCCTGGTTTTTGATCTATTTTGATGTTGGCGATCCCTGCGCCGTCCTGCCCCCTGTTGTGTTGTTTCTCCATGAGAATGTACATCTTGTTCATGGCGTACGTGGGGCCGTACTTTTCGATGTAATAGGAAAGTGGTTTGCGCAGACGAATTAGAGCGATACCACATTCATGCAGAATTTGATCGGTCATCAGCAGTCGTTAAAGCCCAAAGTTAACCTTTAATAACCCAACTCGAAAACCCGTGGAACGATGAATTGGGCGAGTAATAGTGCAACCAAAAAAAGGAGTAAAAGATTTGTCAGGAGCGGGATTTTTATCGGTTCCGTGCGCTCGGAGCGCCTGAAATACATGTAAAAGGGAATTTTGAGGTAGAAAAAAAGTGAGGCTACGGTAGACAGGAGTCCGATCACCAAAAGTGCGAGAAAAACGGGGTTTTTTACGGCCGTCATTTTTTTCCACAATTCAGTGAAAACCAACAGTTTGGCCATAAATCCGCCCACAGGTGGGAGTCCTGTTAAAGAGACCATTGCAATCGTTATTGCTACGGCCGAGATCGGCGCGGTATATCCCATGCCGCCGAAATCCTGGTATAAAACAGACCCGCCTCGTTCTTCGCGAACCTGGATGACCATGAATGTTGCGTAGTTCATGGTTAGAAAAACGATGCTGTAAAAGATTGCGAGTTCGACAGGCCGTGGATCGGACGACACTTGCGTAGCGAGAATGGTGAGTAAGAATCCCGCGTGTGCGATCGTAGAGTATGCCATCATTCGACGAGCGTTGGTTTGACCGATAGCACCCAGGGTGCCTACGATAATGGATAGCATTGCGAAGCCTGCGACCACGGCAGACCAATCGATGAGCTGTTGAGCTTCATTGTTCATGGTGAACAATAGTTTCGCTACCATGAATAAACCAGCGAGCTTCGGAACAACAGAAAGAAAAGCGGCGATGGGAGAGGGAACTGATTCGTATACGTCGGGAGCCCAGAGATGGAACGGGGCGACGGTCATTTTGAAAAATAACCCGGCGAGCGTCATGAGTCCGCCTACGACAAACATGGTGGGATGTGTTTGTGCGGCGTAAGTGAACGACTGACTTTCGAGGAAGCTCACACCGGTTGCGCCAAACAGGTATGTCATTCCGAAGATCATTATAGCGGTGGCGACAGATCCGAATAAAAAGAATTTCCAGCCGGCTTCGGCGCGGGCTTTATCGGGACCGAGGCCGGCAACGAGAATGTACGATGGTATGGACATCATCTCGATGGAGAGAAGGATCATGATATAGTGGTGGCTGGCCATGAGCAGGTCGGCGCCCAAAAGGATGGTAAGAAGCAAGAAATAGTATTCCATCTTTTTTTGCCGGCCCGACATGACGACGGTGAGAATGGCGGCAACAGAAACTAATATTTTGAAGTACCCGGAGAACAGGTCGAACACAAGGAAGTCATCGGCGCGTTCGTAGTATCCGACGTTCGACAGTGAGAGGATCAAAACGGCAACATGGGCAATGATGCCGGCAAGGGTTATGAAAAATACAGCGCCATTGATCTTTTTCCAGAAAGAACAGAAGATGATCAGCACGGCAGTCAACACCAAAAGCAATTCAGGCAACAGGAACGGGAGGAGCCTCGCGAGCCATTGAAGATATTGCTGTTCGGTTATTTGCTGCACGCTATGAGGTCAATTAAGATGGTCACCAAATATCTTCACCATCAGATTAGTTGCCGGATTGATGTATTGGAGGAGTAGTTGTGGAAATATGCCAAGCAACAGGATAAGTATTGCCAGTGGCAACAACATGATTTTTTCCCGCATTGAAAGATCTTGCATGAGTCCCTCACTGCGAACTGCATATGGACCAAAAAACATTCGTTGAATGGTCCAAAGACAATAGCCAGCTCCGAAGATCAGTCCGGCTGTCGACAATACAGCAATCCATCCGGGGATGTAGTCAGACCGAAACGCGCCAAGGAAGACCATGATTTCTCCGATAAATCCACTAAGTCCGGGCAGGCCCAGGGCTGCAAAAAAACCAACGAGTACGAATGAGGTATACACAGGCATTTTTGACGCCAGGCCTGAATAATTTGCGATTGTACGATCGCCTGTGCGGTCATAGAGCACTCCAGCGATGAGGAATAGCATTGCTGAGATTATACCGTGACTCGTCATTTGAAACATTGCACCAGCAAGGCCCTCCACAGTAAACGATGCTAATCCCAGCAAGACAAATCCCATGTGCGACACCGAAGAATATGCAATCATTCGTTTGAAATCTTTTGAAGCCAGGGCATTCATGGCGCCATAAACGATCGATAGCATGCCGAGGAATGCAACGAGTGTGCTCATGCTTGCTGCTTCTGCAGGGAAAAGCCAGTAACCTACACGGAAAAGTCCGTAAGCGCCGACTTTTAGCAACAACGCGGCGAGTACAACGGAGATAGGTGTTGACGCTTCGACGTGTGCATCGGGCAACCAGGTGTGTAAAGGCACCATTGGAAGTTTTATACCAAAGCCAATCAGTAAAAACAGGAATGCCCAGTTGCGAGCGGGCCAGCCGAGGATCATCCGCGGGGTGACGCGATCGAAGACAGAGTTGGCGAGATTGCCTTCACCTGAAAGCAGTTCCAAAAGATCGAACGTTCCGTTGTATGATGACATGTAAACGCCGATGATGACCAACAGAATAAGTAACGATCCGAGTAAGGTGTACAGGAAAAATTTGATTGATGCATATTCGCGTCTTGGCCCACCCCAGATACCGATGAGGAAGTACATCGGCAACAGCATGAATTCAAAAAAGAGATAGAACAGCAGGAGGTCGAGTGCGCAGAAGCTGCCGATCACGGCACCGTTGAGTATCAATAACAATGTGAAGTAACCTTTGGGGCGATCGCTGACATTCCATGAAGAGATGACGGCGATCAACAAAACTATTACCGATAAAGCCACGAGGGGAAGGCTGATCCCGTCGATACCTACGAGGTACTCGACCTTTAGACCATTGAGGTCGATCCACGTTATTTCCTCCAGGAGGTGGAAACCTTCAAATTCTCCCGGGTTGTAGCTGCTAAAAACAATAAAGAGAAGAAGCACCTGAACCCCACTTACACCGAGGGCAATCCATTTATAATAATCTTTAAACGAATTCGGGAGTGCCAGCAACACCAAAGCCGCCACCACAGGAGTGAAGATGAGATAGCTGAGGAGGTGTTGTGATATCATTTGAGAATCCAAAATATGAAAATAATAAGTGTCACCGCCGACCATAACAGATATGACTGTACCTGGCCGCCTCCCGCATGACGGAGGATATTGCCACTTGCACGTGCAATCCATGCTATTGCCGAAACGCTGCCATCGACAACAAACTTGTCGAAGTAGCTCGCGATCTTGGCAATTGCCACTTGCGAGTAAGCAAATAAATGAAGGCCTGTGTCGATCCCCTGCTTATCGAACTTCGCCAGCGAATCGGAAGCGCGAAGGGCAGGAGTTAACACAGCGATGTCGTATACATGATCGAGATCGAATTGCGACTCGCGGGGTTTGGTCTTGCGATATGTAAACAAATACCAACCGAGTGCGATCGACAGTAATGTCCACCCGAATGAAACCCACGCGATGATGGTAGCCCGTGGGAAGATGACGTGCCATTGAGCCACTGAAATGTTGCCCGGGTGTGCTTTGAAGTGGGCGAGCCATTCGCCGGGGCCGCCGGCGTTCCACGAGAAGAAGATCCATAACGATAAAATGGCGAGTAACGACACCGGCCATTGCATAACCGGAGGAACCGGTGTGAGGTCGGCATACGGTGTAGCACGCGGACCAAAGAATACGTTCACGTACAGCCTGTAAGAATAAAGCACAGTGAGCATCGAGCTAACGAAGAACACCCCAACGTATGTCCAGGATATGAAGCTGCCTGTCTCGAGCGCCCGACGGAACATCGGCACGATGATCATTTCCTTTGAGATGAAACCTGAGAACAATGGGAGTCCGCAGATTGCTGCGATGGCCAACGTGGTTGCGATAAAAAGTCGTGGTGTTACTTTGTAAAAGCCACCCATGTTGCGAATGTCCTGCGGGTCGAACTCGTTGTGTTTTGCGACGTGGTACAGGCTGTGGATGATAGCGCCGGCTGCGAGGAACAGGCAGGCCTTGAAGAATGCGTGGGCGATGAGATGTGTGAAAGCACCTTGTTCACTGCCCGCGCCAATTGCGAGGATCATGAATCCAAGCTGCGAAATGGTAGACCATGCAAGGATCTTTTTAAGGTCGTATTCCTGAAGAGCTTTCCATCCGCCATAGAGGGCTGTGATGGCGCCAGTAACTGCCATGACAGTTGCAGTGCCGGGAACGAGAATGAATGGAATTCTGAGAATCAGAAACACACCCGCAGCCACCATGGTTGCAGCGTGAATAAGAGCCGACACAGGTGTAGGCCCTTGCATCGCATCGGGCAACCATGTGAGCAAAGGGAACTGTGCCGATTTGCCGATCACCCCGCCGAAGAAACACAGGCCCGCAACAGAGATCCATCCGCCGTTGTCGATCTCTGGGATATTGAAAGTGTGCGAGAATTGCCAGGTGATCATCAAACCCACCACAAACAATGCGTCGCCAATCCTGTTGAAGATAAAAGCTTTGGTCGCCGCGGCGCCCGCAAGAGGTCTCTCACGCCAGTGACCGATCAATAAATAAGACGAGAATCCAACCAGCTCCCAGAAACAGAACAGCAACAAAAGATTGCCGCTGACTACCAATCCCAGCATCGAGAACGTGAAGAAACCCAGGAACGCAAAGTAACGACCTGCATGCTGATCGTCGGCCATGAAGCCGACAGAGTACAGGTGAACGAGGAACGAGATCAATATCACCATCGACAGCATTGGAAGCGTGAGCCCGTCGACAAAAACGTTAAGCTCGATTACCGACGTGCCTGCCTGGAACCATGGAATACCCGCGGTGACTTCGACGTGCCATCCTTTCGCATAGAGCACGGCGGCTGCAATTACCGACACGAACATCAGCAAGGTTGAAACGATCGGTGCGAGCCACATGAACCTTTTCGGAATGAGCAAGCAAAGAATACATGAGATGACCGGCATGGCTATCGCCAGCAGCACGAATGTCATCGTCGATGTTTCCTGTATCTGGTTCAAGCTCTTTCTTTTAGATCGCTGATCTGGTCGGGTGAAGAAGTTTTATAGAAATGATAGACACGCAACACAAGTGCGATGCCCACAGCCGCTTCACATACGGCAACTAAAATGATGAACAGGATGAAAAATTGATTTTCACTGGAGTTGCCGAATGCAATGAGGTTGAGGTTGGCCGCATTCAACATCAGCTCGATACCGAGGAGCATCATGATAAGGTTGCGACGCGTGAGTACAACGGTAAAGCCCACGCAGAACAGGAAGGCTGCGAGGTAAAGGATGGTTTCCGATGTACTAATGTCCATAGTTTAACTTTCTTTTCCCTGCGTGGCGGCAACGATCGCACCCACAAGACTCACCAGCAACAACATGCCCGCAACTTCGAACGGAATTGCAAACCTTGTCATCAGCAAGGTTCCGAATTCTTCCGGAGCTATCGAGGTAGTCGGCGTTGGCATTATTCGTTCGCCCAATGTGTAAACAAGCATTGCAAACAACGACGCGCCGAAGAGGCCCGAAACGATCTTGTTGTCGGCGTTTGGCAACTCAACGGGTTTACTTCGAACGGTGAGCATGATACCAAATACTATCAGCAGCATTACGCCACCCGCATAAATGAGGATCTGAACAACCGCGAGAAATTCTGAATTGATCGTGACAAATATCCCGGCCACGCACAGGAGTGTGATCAACAAAAGGAGAGCAGCATGAAAGACTTCTTTAACAAATAGTATGGCTGCTGCTGAGATGGCCGCAATGATGGCAAGAATATTTGTGATCATGCCTGCGGAGTTGGTGGAATCTTTGGTTTAAACACGGGCTTTGCCGGGCCACCTTCTTTCTTCTGAATTGGAGGCAGAGCCGCTTTGGTTTGTTGGTGAACTTCCCATTCCTTCTTGCGCTGCGCGATCTCCTGCTCACTCATTTCACCAAAAACAAAATTATGATCCTTGATATCCCACACGCTGAAATCGTATGTCTTCGTCATGGTAAGGCACTCGGTGGGGCATACGGTTGTACATAATCCGCAAAAGCAACACTTGCCCATGTCGATGTCGAACTTGGCGGCGTAGATCCTCTTCGAAGTACCGTCGGATGTTTTGCCGAACTCTTCGGGCGAGCGAATAGGTTCTATCGTGATGCAATTAACAGGGCAGATCTTGGCGCACTTGTCGCACACAATGCAGTCGTCGATCTCGTTGTACAACTGGTAGCGGCCGTTGTCGGGAACCGGGATGGTTTCGTTTGGGAATTGTATGGTGGTGATGCCGGTCTGTTTTTTGAAATAGCCGGCATCGGTAATATCGACAGATTTCTTGCTATGCCGGGCACGAACGATGTGCCTGCCTGTGAGCTTGAGGCCCAGGAGAAGTGTGCTTACGGCATTGCGGAGGCCGGACCAATAAGATGACTTGGCGACCATAATTCCGCAAAAATAGGCATTGTAGCTTAAGCTTTCTTAAGTGTGAAGAAGAATGTTGACCCTTTGCCAACCTCACTTTCTAACCAGATGCTACCTCCGTTCCGCTCCACGAACTCCTTGCAGAGAATTAGTCCGAGGCCGGTACCTTTTTCATTGGCGGTACCCCGTGTGCTGTAACCGGTAGTTTTCTCGAAAAGTATTTTTTGGACGTCTGGCGATATTCCGACGCCATTGTCCGATATCGATACCTCGACAAAGCCGGCTTTCTCTTTTGCAGCTACGGTCACAATGCCACCGACTTCCGTAAACTTGATAGCATTGAGGATAAGGTTCCTGAAAACGAGGTTCACCATGTTGGTGTCGGCCTTCGCGCAGGTACCGGGTTTGATCAAATTCTGCATCTGCGTGTTCTTCACCTGCAGTGCGCTGAACAGCTTGAAGTTCTCTTCGACCATCGCGTGAAGCTCGACGCGGTCCTCATGGATGTTCAGCTTGTCCATCTGGAGCAATGTCCAGTCGAGGAGGTTGTTGATCAGCGTTTTAGTGTGATTGAATTGCACACGAAGCTCTTTCGTGAGCTGGACGAATTCTTTCGGGTCGAGATGTTTTTTCTCTGCAAGATCGAGGATGCCGGCGAGGGCATTCATCGGTGAGCGCAGGTCGTGCGAAATGATCGAGAAGAACTTGTCCTTCACCTGGTTCAATTGTTCGAGCTCGACGCTTCGTTTCTTGATCTCGGCCTGGTGCTCCATCAACAGTTTGTTGATGCGTATGCGACGTTGTCCGCTTCGATAGATCGAGAACAATAATACCGCACACAGGGCCAGGACCACGATCATAACGTTGAACAGGAACTGTCTTCTCTTGAGGATATCTTCCTGTTCGTTTTTCGTTTTCGTGAGCGATGCGATCTCGCTATCCTTCCCTTCCGTTGCGAAGCGAAGCTGGCTCTGGTACAGCTTCTGCATCATCTCCTGGCTGAAGACACTGTCTTCAAGCATTTTGTGATTCTTGTAGTAACGGAGCGCGTTCTTGAAATCACCACGCTTTTCTGCGAGCTCCGAGAGTAATCGATAACTGTCGGTTTCGAGGCGGGTGGCATTCAGCTGGTGGGCGGCGGCAGATGTTTGAATGAGGAGGGCCTCGGCTTCTTTGTACTTGCCCTGTGCAAGGTACACGCCGCTTTTGCCGAGATTGGTTTCGGCAACACCGAATTCATTGTCGTGCTTGCGATGTAATTCGTAGGCGGAGTCGTAGTAGGCCAAAGCTTCGTCGTATTCGCCCAGGGCTAACTCGAGTTTGGCAGCACCGATCATTACGCGGTGTTCGATCACTGAGAGGTTTCGATCGCGAATAACTTTGGCTGCCGAAGCAAGGGCAGCCCGCGCCTTGTCGTATTCTTTTGTCTTGAGATAGACCTCGGCCTTTTCGTCGTACATGTATGCAAGGCCGTCCACGTCTTTGATCTTTTCACCGATCTGTCGCGCGAAATCGAAGTGCTGTAGAGCAATATCGTACTGACCGAGTTCACTGAACACTGTACCAACGTTGTGAAGCGATTTCACCATACGCAACGAATCGTGTATGGCAGATGCCACTTTGTGCGATTGTGTGAAGTAATAGTAGGCTTCGTCGTAGCGTTCGAGATCGTGATAGTCGTTACCGATGTAGTTGAGCACGGCTGCGATCTGTGAGCTGTCCTTTTGTTTCAGCACATGATCGAGGTTCGAGTTGTCGTACTTCAGCGCCGTGTTGTAGTCACCCGAAAGGGAAGCAAGAAGAGCCAGTTGCCCATAAGCTTCGAAGATCTCTTTGTTGAGATTATTTTTGGTCGCAACCTTTAACGCCTCTTCGGCTGTTGTACGCGACTTGTTATGATTGACGTACTGATATTCGTATGAAAGGGCGATCAATGAACGGGCTTTTGAGCTTTCGTCCGACGAGCTTTTAATTGCTGACTCAAGGCTGTCGATCTTCAGCTGGGCAAACACTGATGCCGTGGCAAGCATCAGCATGCATATCATCAATGGTATACGCACCGTTATGAAAGCCATAATTTCCAAAATCCAGTAATGATTACCAAAATCAAGGCAGCAGGAGTAAGGTATTTCCAACTCAGGCTCATGAGCTGATCGATACGAACACGAGGATACGTCCACCGCACCCATATCTGCACGATGGTAAGAATTACGGTTTTTAACACCAGCCAGGCCACTCCCCACACGGGTCCGGTGGTCATTGTGGCCAGTTCGAACGATCCGATATTCGGGAATGGTGTATTCCAGCTGCCGAAGAAAAGTACGGCTCCGAGCATGCTTACGAGTAACATCATAGCATACTCAGCAAGCATAACAATTGCCCACCTGAATCCCGAATATTCGGTATGAAATCCTGCAACCAATTCCGACTCAGCTTCCGGAAGATCGAACGGGGCACGATTGCTTTCGGCCAGCGATGAGATAAAGAAGATGATCCACGCTACGAAAAGGAATGGCATCTGGATCACGTTCCATCCAACAATGCCCAACTGACTTTGCTGCGCGAAAGAAATTTTTTGAAGATCGAGTGTGCTGTTGAACATGGCGACACACAACACCGAAAGAGTTAATGGTACTTCGTAAGAAACGATCTGTGCTACCGCGCGGAAGGCTCCGAGGCTGCTGTACTTGTTTCCCGAGGCCCAACCTGCCATGATGATCCCGACCACGTCGAGGCTTATGATGGCGAGCAGGAAGAAGACACCGGTTTGCATTCCCGAACCACTCCATGTGGCGCTGAGGGGAAGGACCGAGAACCCGGCAAATATTGCGATGAAGATCAATATGGGAGCGGCTTTGAAAAGGATCTTGTCGGCTCTTGCGGGCACGATATCCTCTTTTTGGAGCAGCTTAAGAAGGTCGGCTATTGTTTGAAGGAGGCCATAATACCCTACTTCCATCGGACCGAGGCGATCTTGCATGAACGCCGAGATCTTACGTTCGGCATAGACTACCATTACCAGGTAGAATATGAGGAAGGGCAGAATGAACAATAAAGTCGGCATCGACATACCAAACGTTAAAATTGGCTATTAAGGGGTGTCAAAAAGTTTAAATGGGTAAGGAAATATTACATATGCGGGCCTAATTCCATAATGGGTGTTTTTCCAGTTCTACCTTTTCGCCGAAGAATATGCGGGTAGCGGCTTCGAATGCTTCCGTGTAATCGGATACATAGAAGTGCTGCTCATGCTTTTCACCAGTGTTTAACAAATGTTCTTTTTCCAGGTAACGCTTCAAAGCCTCGGCCACAACAATAGAACTATCGAGGACGGTCATTTTCCCACTGTAATATCCAAGTATTTCTTCACGAATCAGGGGATAATGTGTACATGCAAGGATCAGGGCTTCGATCCCTTCAAGGGCGGGATCTGCGAGGTACTGGGCAATGATCTCGTGACTTATCTGGTTGTTAAAAAATCCTTCTTCGATCATTGGGGCGAGCAATGGTGTTGCCAGGGTCTGTAGGGTTATGCCGGCGTTCGACTCGCCGATCTTTCGTCCGTAAATGCCCGACTGCACGGTGCGCTTGGTTCCGATCAGACCTATCTTTTGGTGGGGAAACCCGTTGACGACGGCTTCGACCATGGGGTCGATCACATTAATAATGTGTGCATCCTTGCGGACATATTCCCGCAGCAGTTCGTATGAGGCGGAACTGGCGGAGTTGCATGCGATAACGATGACCTTACAGCCCCTTCGGAGGAGGACATCAGCTATTTTAATAGAATAGGCCTGGATGGCGGCTTCGGATTTATCGCCGTAAGGCAAATGTGCAGTATCGCCAAAATACACGATACTTTCGTGAGGGAGGGCCTGGCGGATAGCGTCGGCTACGGTGAGGCCGCCGATGCCGCTGTCGAAAATGCCGATGGGTTGATTTCTTTTTTCTGTCACAGAACAAATGTACGGAAGAGGTGTCGCTTCGCGCGAATGTTGAGCCGCTGTCGCGGCGTGGTGGGTGCGGATATAAACTGGGAGAGGTCACTGGAGTTAACGTATCGAGTTAACTCTAATGACCTCTCCAAAGACGTATATCAGTTTACTGGAATGAGTGCCGGCACTTTGCACCCAGCACCCGTCGCTATTTCACGTTGGTCGAGAACTTCGCAAGCACCACTTCCCTCACTTCGCGGTGACGACAGTAGTTGCAACGAAAATGTTTAAGAAGTAATCCCGTTTCATCATTCGTCGGCTTCTTCTCAATCTCTTCATTATAGATCTTCATGGTATAATATCCACACTCAGGGCATTCCTCCGCGTGCTCGTATGCCATATACTTTTCAACTTTCTTGAAACCAGTCTTGTCATCGAGCCACACATCGTAGTCGACTGAGTGAATGGCGCTGGCCTCTTCGGCAATCTGTGCCTCGTCGAGGTGAGCATCTTCTTCTTCTTCGCTCAGGCGACGCATTGAGTTACCTGCAGGAGAGATCCTCGGCTTGGTGCGGATTTTCTGGAGTCGTTTCTCGAGACGACGCGGATAGTAGATACGAACGATGCTACTGAAGAAGAAGTAGGCAATAAAGCCCATGCTAACAGTGATAAACAGGCGAACCCAGAACCACAGCATTCCGCGATCGACGATACGATGAGTAAGGATGGTGTTGGCGTAGAAGAACGCTGCGATGATCAGCAGGAAGATCGCATACCAGAAGTACTTGATCTCATGCGTGTTCACATAGTCGTACTTGTCTTTGTAGTCCTTAATCTGGAGCAGACGGAACTCATAGAACAAGAAGATCAGGGCTCCGAGAACGATGAATCCTGAGCCGATTGAGACCATGTATAGATCCCAGTTTTCGAAGACCTGAGCTAGAGGGTTAGGTTGCATGGATATAAAACTTAGGTTTTTGGGTGTTAAGGAGTTGAAATTTAGCAGTTTTTCTCAATCCCGTGAAAATTTATCAGGGATTTGTAATATTGCGCTGGACTCGGTTTTTACGCTTATAAATCAACATTTTGCCTTATGTCATATAACCTCTTAAAAGGAAAAAAAGGAATCATTTTTGGCGCCCTGGATGAGAATTCAATCGCCTGGAAAACAGCCCTGAAGGTCAAGGAAGAAGGCGGGGTGTTCACGTTGACCAATGCCCCTATCGCCATGCGCATGGGTAAGATCAACGACCTGGCAAAGCAATGCAACGCCGAGATCATCCCGGCCGACGCTACATCGGAAGCCGACCTTACGAACCTGTTTACGAAATCAATGGAAGTCCTGGGTGGCAAGATCGACTTCGTTCTCCACTCGATCGGTATGAGCGCGAATGTGCGGAAGGAAAGGGACTATGGCGACCTGAACTATGAATGGTTCCTCAAGGCCCTCGACGTTTCGGCCGTTTCATTTCACAAAGTGATGCAAACAGCTGAAAAAACCGATGCTATGAACGAATGGGGTTCAATTCTTGCCCTTTCATATATCGCGGCGCAACGTACTTTTCCGAACTATTCCGACATGGCCCAGTCGAAGGCAGTGCTCGAATCGATCGCCCGCAGCTATGGTTATCGTTTTGCCAAGTCGAAGAAAGTTAGGGTCAATACAATCTCACAGTCACCTACAAAAACTACAGCAGGTACGGGTATTACCGGCTTTGATGTGTTCTTCGATTATGCTCAAATGATGTCGCCGCTCGGAAACGCATCGGCGGAGGATTGCGCGGCCTACATTGCTGTGATGTTCTCAGATCTTACGCGTATGGTGACAATGCAGAACCTGATGCATGACGGAGGGTTCTCATCAAGCGGTATCACACAGGATCTTATAGATCGCCTCACTAAATAGAGGGAGGAGGTCGTGGTTAGTTTTCCTCCTTGTAAGATCAACCTTGGTCTAAACATTTTGCGGAAGAGGAGCGACGGATACCACGACATTGAAACATGTTTCTACCCGGTACCTTTTACAGATATCCTGGAAGTCATTCCATCCAGCGAGTTTTCATTTACTCTTTCGGGGAATGCTGTTCCCGGTAACGTGGAGGACAACCTTTGTGTAAAGGCTTATCGCCTTATGCAGGCCGTGTACTCATTGCCGCCGGCGAAGATCCATCTTCATAAAATTATTCCGACAGGCGCGGGCCTGGGTGGCGGTTCATCGGATGCGGCGTGGACGTTGCGTCTGTTGAACGATGTGTTCGATCTGAAGCTTTCGAAAGAGACTTTGAAAGAGTATGCTTCGCGGCTGGGCAGCGATTGTGCTTTCTTTATTGATGACGGACCGATGATGGGAACGGGGCGGGGCGAGATACTGACACCGGTGAAGATCGATCTGAAAGGGAAATATCTGGCTCTCGTAAAACCCGAAGTGCACGTGTCAACCGCCCAGGCTTACGAAGGAGTGCGGCCGGCAGAACCGAAGAACCGCATTGCAAATATTCTCACAAAACAGGTAGCTGAATGGAGGGGTCTGCTGGAGAATGATTTCGAAAGAACGGTTGGAGAGAAGCTGCCGGTGATAAGATCGATAAAGGAAAAGTTGTATGAGGCCGGGGCCGAATATGCGAGCATGACAGGTTCGGGTTCGGCTGTGTATGGAATATTTTCAAAGAAACCACAATTTGAGATAGGAGGACGCGTGCAGACGGTTGTCATGTTATAAACCTGCCTGTGAAAAAATTGCTTCTATTGTTTCTGATCGTTTGCATATCGTGTGTCAACAACCAGGAGAAAACGTTTCGTTCCGACCTGGACGAATTAAAAGAGTACGTCCATATTCCGGGCCTTGCTGTTATCATATCGTTGATGCTAAAAACTTCGACGTGCACTGGTATACCCGCGACGCGGCATCATGGCTTAAGTCCCACCCGGCTTTTCAGGATAGGATAAGATAACACCGCGCCGAGTATCATCAGCGTCCCCACGTAGAACGACGTGCCCATTACTTCCGTCTCGCCGAACACCAATAGCGCAAGTATGATACCATACACCGGTTCGAGGTTCAGCGAAAGCTGGATAAAGAACACCGACAGCCGTTTCATCATCTCGATGGCTGCCGCATACGCATACACGGTGCAAACCCACGCCAGTATCGCGATCCACAACCAGTCGAGCATCGACGGATCGAGATGCAACTGACCATCGGCCGAATAATTTATTTTGTAGTAGGGTAGGAACAACGCTACAGTAATGCATGCCCCTATCATTTCATAAAAAGTTATAACCAGCGAGCTGATACGTTTTACGATAAGCGAGTTGATCACCGCGAAGATCGCGATCGTAACTCCCGACATCACACCCAGGAACAACCCGAATGGATACTGAAAGTCGAACGAGAAGATGACATACAATCCTGCGATCACCACCAGGCCCAACATCAGGTCGATCCATTGAATGCGGGTTCGTTTAACCAATGGCTCGAGCAACGCGGCCCACAATGAACATGTCGCGAACCCGACAAGGCTCGTCGACGGATTCGAAACTCTTCCCGATACGAAGAACGTAAGCCAGTGAACGGCGACGATACAACCAGTGAGCAAAAGTTTCACAAGGTCGCTCTTCGAAACACGGAAGTCAGCTTTCCTAAGATACAGGAACACACCCATGCCTATTGCCGATAATAGCGTTCGGTAAAACACCATCTCAACGGCGGGTATGGTAACGAGCTTGCCGAGGATTGCCGTGAAGCCCCAAAGAAAAACGAGGAACTGTAGACTTATGTAGTCTTTCGTGGTAGACATTTAAAAAGAAAATTCTCGCGTCAGCGGGGAACGTATCTATACATGAAAGCCGCGATGATCGCAAATGTAATATTTGGCATCCACGCTGCAATGAACGGCGGCAGCGCGCCGGTCTCGGCAAACGTTCGTGTCAATAGGAAGAAGATGAGGAAGATGAATGCGAGGATAAATCCCATCACGATCTGGAAGCCGGTTCCGCCTCGACTCTTGCGGGCCGATACCAGCACTCCCATGAATACGAGTACGAATATGGTGAAGGGTGCTGCAAAGCGAATATGCTTTTCTACCTGGTAAGTTTCTACGCCCGTGGCCCCTCGAAACTTAAGCTTCGCAATGTGTTCCGTGAGTTCCGGGATTGTCATGCCGTCGAACTTTCCTTCTTCATTTTCGAAGTCAACAGGTTTGATGTTCAGCGCCGTGTCCATGTCGGTGCCCGACGTTCGCAGGTCGAACATCGAAGGATTGTTTCGAACGAGGAAAAGACTATCGACAAATTTTCGTTTCCAGATCTTCAGATGCCATGTCCTTTTCGACGTGTCCCATGAGATGTTCTCGGCTGTAAGCTTTTCGACGAGCCGGTTGTCGTTAAACTTCTCGAGTGTAAACTGGTAGCCTGTATTATTCTGGTTGTTATAGTTCTGGATGAAGAGATACACATTCGGTTCTATCTGCATGTGTATATTCTTACGGTCGAAATAATATTGGTTCTTGAAATAGGTAAGCTCGAATTCGAGTCGTGTTTTATTCGATCTCGGAATGATCCAGCCGTTCAGCGCGAAGGTGATCGCGGCAATAACGAATGCAGCAATGAAGTATGGAACAAGCAATCTTGGAAAGCTGATACCGCTGCTCAGCATCGCAATGATCTCCGTGTGAGCCGCCAGCCGCCCGGTAACATACACGGTCGCAATAAACACAATGATCGGGGAGATGAGCCCGGCGATCCAGGGCACGAAGTCGAGGTAATACCCGAGAACAGTAAGCGTCGAGAGATTGTTGGCAGTGAACTTATCTACTTTTTCGGTAAGGTCGATCACCACGATGATGGCCACGAGGATCAGCAGCACGAAAAAAAACGTGGAGAGGACTTTTACGAGGATGTACCTGTCGAGGAGCTTCACAATCTACGGGACACTATTTTAACCATCTTTTCCTTCCATTCACGGAAGTCGCCGGCGAGTATTCTTTCTCTTGCCGCCCGCACAAGCCAAAGGTAGAAAGTCAGGTTGTGGATAGAAGCAATTTGCGCGCCTAAAATCTCTTTATTGATAACAAGGTGCCTCAGGTATGCTTTCGAATAGAACGTACTCACGTGTCCGCCAAGCTCCGGGTCGATGGGCGACAGGTCTTCTTTCCACTTTTCGTTCCGGATATTGATAATCCCCTGCGTCGTGAAAAGCATTCCATTCCTCGCGTTCCTCGTGGGCATTACACAATCGAACATATCGATGCCCAGCGCAATACATTCAAGAATATTTTCAGGCGTACCAACACCCATGAGATACCGGGGCTTGTCTTTCGGAAGAATGCCACACACCACGTCGGTCATCGCGTACATGTCTTCATGCGGTTCGCCTACCGATAGGCCCCCGATAGCATTTCCCTGTTGTTGCTGTTCGGCAATGAAGTTAGCCGAAGCGATACGGAGATCTTTGTATGTGCTTCCCTGTACAATCGGGAACAACGCCTGTGAGTAACCGTACTTCGGCGGAACTTCTTCGAGACGTTTCACACATCGTTTCAACCACTGGTGGGTGAGGGTCATTGATTCTTTCGCGTAACTGTATTCGCATGGATATGGTGTACACTCGTCGAATGCCATGATGATATCGGCTCCGATCGATCGTTGGATATCCATTGCAGCCTCGGGCGAGAAATGATGAGTAGATCCGTCGATGTGCGACTTGAAGGTTACTCCTTGCGGATCGATCTTCCGGTTATCTGAAAGAGAGTATACCTGGTAGCCGCCGCTGTCGGTAAGAATCGGGCGGTTCCACCCGTTGAACTTGTGAAGCCCGCCGGCTTTCTCCAACAGCCCGATGCCAGGCCGCAAGTACAGGTGATACGTGTTGCCCAGTATGATCTTCGCGTCGATGTCGTTTTCGAGCTCCCGCTGATGTACGGCCTTTACCGAACCTGCAGTTCCAACAGGCATGAAGATGGGAGTGGGGATGGTGCCGTGGTCGGTAGTGATAACTCCTGCACGAGCACTCGTGTTTGGGTCTGTTTTTTGGAGGTCGAAGGTCATCGTGTAGGAGGAGTAAGAAGTAAGGAGTAAGAATTTAGTAGGCAGGACTCCTTGCTCCTTACCACTGGCTCCTTACTTCTGGCTCCTAACTACTCTCGCGCGAAGTTATATATTTGTGGCCAGTTTATACCTCGTGGTTTTGTCTGCAATTTTCGTGATCTGTGTGGCTGTGCTGGCAATCCAGATCATCTATTTCACCGTCTTCCTGATCGCCTTCAGCAGAGACAAACGTAACCCCTCAACAAACCTCACCACCAGTGTTTCGGTCATCGTATGTGCACACGACGAAGAGGAAAATCTCCGGCAACTCTTACCCATACTGTTATCACAAGATCATAACAATTTCGAGGTCATTATCGTCAACGATCGCAGCAACGATGGTACGTACGACTACCTCCTAAAGGAGACCGCCGCAAACCCAAAGCTGCGAATGGTTACGGTTCGCGATACACCAAAGCACATGAGCGGGAAAAAGTTCGCACTCACGATGGGCATCAAAGCTGCGAAGAACGACTGGGTGTTGCTCACCGATGCCGACTGCCGTCCCGGCCCACATTGGGTGAGCGAGATGCTGCAACATGCGTCCGACGACAAGAGTATCATCATCAGCATTTCGCCTTACGAAAAACATCCAGGCCTTCTTAACTCATTTATCCGCTTCGAAGCGTTCGTCACGGTTATCCAGTACATCGGGTTTGCATTGAGCGGAAGACCTTACATGGGCGTTGGACGGAACCTGGCCTACCGGCGCAAACTTTTTATCGAATCGAAAGGCTTCAACAACCACCTGGATGTACTTGGTGGCGACGATGACCTGTTTGTTAATGAACACGCCACCCCTGCAAACGTGGCGGTAGCGATAGGCAGTAGTGTGGTCGTTCGATCCGTTCCCAAGAAAACATGGTCGGAGTTTTTCCACCAGAAGCTGCGACATCTCTCGGTTGGCACCCGGTACAGGTTTTCCGACCGGTTGTTCCTGGGATTGTTTTCCATCACCTGGATCCTGTCACCTTTCACATGGGCTGCCCTGCCATTTTTGGGTACCTATTGGTCGATCGTGGGAGGGCTTATTTTGCTGAGAATAATCCTGCTGTGTGTACTATTTAATGCTGCCCCGCGGAGGCTGGGGGAGCCGTTTGAAACCTGGAAAACGCCTTTTTTAGATTTTATTTACGGGTTTTATTATCTTGTCGCTGGCCCAATTTCGTTTTTTACTAAAAGGGGACGATGGAAGATCTAGAAGAAGGCAGGTTCTCATCCAAAGCGCTGGAAGACTTTAAGCTTATCGACATGGCCGTTGGCGGCGATGACAAAGCTTATGCGAAATTATTACAGCGCTACAAGAGGCCTGTTTATCACATGATCCTCAAGATGGTCCGCAACGTCGACGACGCCGAAGACCTCACCATCGAATCGTTCGCCAAAGCCTTCCGAAGCCTGCACCGTTTCAAAAAGGACTTTACGTTCAGTACGTGGCTTTTCAGGATCGCGACCAACAACACCATCGACTTCATCCGCAAGAAGAAGCTCAATACACTCAGTATCGAGAACACCTACACCGACGACGACGGGCAGTCTGTATCGATCGACGTTGAGGATGTGAATCCCGATCCGCAAGAGGAGACTATCAAGGCACAAAAGGAAGAACTCATCCAGGTGTTTGTGAACATGCTCCCTGCCAAGTATCAAAAGTTGGTAAGGCTTCGCTACTTCCATGAGCTGTCGTACGAAGAAATTGCTGCAGAGCTCGAAGCTCCACTCGGTACTGTTAAAGCCCAGCTACACAGGGCGAGAGAGTTGATGTACGATCTTGTGAAAAACAAGAAGGAGCATATCTAACGCGGTGCGAAGCTGCTTTCAATTCCCGTCAGGATCTCTTTAAACTTCGGATGCGCATTGTTACACAGCAAGATGATCGTGCGGTTTACATCGATGTACCGGATTATGTACGTGTTGTAACCAGGATTGCCGCCGCTGTGTCGCACCACCTTTCCCAGGTTCGGGTGTTCTTCGATTGCCCAACCGAAACCGTAGTATGAAAGCGAGTCTGAATTCAGTTTCATGGGCTTAAACGCTTCCGCAAGCGTAGTGTCTTTCACGAGTCGTTGCTGGTACAATGACTGATCCCACTTTAAAAGGTCGGTCGAAGTTGAACTGATCCGTCCTGGTCCTTTCCTGTTGCCGAGCCAGATGCCATAGTTAAACTGGATCATAGAGTCGGCGCGTACATAGGCACCTTTTTCATCGACCCAAATGTGTCCCCAGGCCATTTTTCGCAACTGCGTTTTTTCCTCCTGTGTACGGATGTCGGTGGTCGTCATTTTCAGCGGCACGAATATTCTTGTGCGGGCGAAAGAGATGAAGTCGATGCCCGATGCTTTCTCTGCTACCGAGGCGAGCAACATATAACCCGTATTGCTGTACTCGTACTTTTCACCAGGCTCGAAAAGTTTGGCGGGTTTGTATCTGATCAGGTACTCGATACATTCGGTATTGCCGGCAACTTTGGTCTTGTCCCAATACTTGTCCATAACTGCCTGGTAATCGGGAAGGCCAGAGGTATGAGTGAGAAGGTGCCTGATGGTGATGTTCTTATATGGAAGTCCGGGGATATATTTTTCGAGCGGGTCGTCGTAGTTCAACTTACCTTCTTCTTTCAGCATCATGATGATCATTGACGTGAACTGTTTTGAAACCGATGCGAGCTCGAACGTCGATGCGGTGTCCATCGGCTCTCTGGTGTCGAAGTTGTTGAAGCCAAAAGCTTTGTGGTAGATCGTCTTGCCTTCCTCGGCGAGCAGGACCACCCCGCTGAAGTCGTTGACAGATGCGAACAGTGAATCAACTTTTGGACGAAGGGCCGAATATGGGTCGCTTGATTTCTTTTCTCCGCATGAGATCAAAAACAACGCAACGGCAAGGGGTAAGAGGTAGCGTTTCATTTTTGTAATTTAGAGATTTTTCAGAAGGCATGAACGACCACTCATTGATAGAGAAATACTTTTCATTAACCCCGTTGCAAGTGGAGGCATTTTCCAAATTGGGCAGCCTGTATGCCGAGTGGAACGAAAAGATCAATGTTGTTTCACGGAAAGATATCGAGAACCTTTACGTGAACCATGTTCTTCACTCATTGGGCATCGCAAAGGTGGTAAGCTTTCAGAAGGACAGCGAGATACTGGACGTCGGCACGGGCGGAGGCTTTCCGGGCATTCCGTTGGCCATACTTTTTCCCGAAGCGCGATTTCACCTGGTCGATTCGATCGGTAAGAAGATCACGGTGGTGAAAGAAGTTTCGAAAGCTCTTGGACTGAAAAACGTAGAGGCCGAACAGATCCGTGCCGAAGAGATCAAACGCAAATATGATTTTATCGTAAGTCGCGCAGTAACGCGCATGAAAGAATTTTACGGTTGGGTCAGGAACAAATCGAAACCTCAATCAAAACATCCCATCGACAATGGTATACTTTATTTGAAAGGAGGGGACCTGGAAGAAGAAATGAACGAGCTAAAGAAACCTTACAGCCAATACGACCTCGATAAGTTTTTTCCGGAGGAGTTCTTTCAGACAAAGAAGGTAATCTTCGTCCCGCTATAAAAGTTTGTACCCGAAGAAGGAGCCGGCAATGTTTGTTCCGATACCAAGCCCGTCGGCAACGAGACTCACCGTTTGGCCGGCCGTTAGCCTGAACATAAACGAAGAATTATAACGGTTGTTGGATCCTATTGCAAGCGGATACTTCGTGCCGTTGTATAGCACGCTGATAGATCCTCCGACACCGGTTATGCTGCCATCCACCATAAACACATACGTGCCGGCGACAGCCGCCGTGAAATTTGTAGTATTCACCACGTTGAAGTCATCGAACGCTTCTGTAGAAAGGGGCATCGGTATGTCGTTGCCCAATGCAAGAAGGTTACTGTATGCAAAATTGGTTTTGAAGGCATAGTTGGCAGATATCCGCGAGCTCAGGGCATTGTCCGCTGCGTCAACATATTGCTTGGTAACGGCATCCGTATTCGCCGTCGGCGCACCCAGGTTCGTTACACGCGTTCCGCCTGCATCGTTTCCCAACGACAATACTGAGGAAAGATTTTGGGTTTCAGGCATGTCGACGAAGTTGCTCGAAGAGATCGATAACCGTTTTGTGGCACCGTTGTAGGTCAGCGACTGCAACTCATTTGTTGAGTTTGCGTCACCATCGGTCACATCGAATGTGTTGCCGGTGCCGCCAGATATCGAGATCATCCGTGTATTTGTTCCAGCTGTACCTGTAACAGAAACGTTCTGCATGTACGGCTGGAGATTCACCGCAGTTCCATCATTGGTAAGCATCAGGTCGTGCCCCGAAAGGGTAAGGTCCTGGTCGTCGGTGTCGTCCATAAACGGCAGCAGGCTGACGGTGCTGTTCGATCCGCTGATGGTCAAATCGGTTCCGCTAAGACTCAATGTTTGTTTGTCATCGGCGAGGGGTCCAAGGTTCGCACTGCCTCCACCTCCGCTTAACGAAAGGTTCGTCCCGTCGAAGCTCAGCGTTTGCGGCACATTGATGCCCGCAAGGTTTACACTGTTCCCACCGGTGTCGCCACTTATTGCCAGGGTACTGCCTGTCAACGACAGGGTCTGACGGTCTGTGTTTACACCGGAGATATCTATCACGTTACCCCGATCGATCGAAAGATTCTTTGTGCCATCGAACATCAGTCGTTGTTTGTCGACGGGGGTAAGATCGATCTCCGTTGCCGAGGGGTTGTTGGTGATCTTCAGTTTGGTTGCCGTGAGCGTGAGGTCCTGGATCTCGTTGGTGTTACTTCCATCTACCCCTGCAATTTTTGTATCCACATATGTCTTCGACGCCAGGCCAGAGAGGTCGACGCTGTTGCCCTTGTCGATCTGGAGCGTGCTTCCATCGAAAGTTAGGGTCTGGATCTCGTTGGTGTTACTTCCATCTACGCCTGCAATTTTTGTGTCTACATACGTCTTCGACGCCAGGCCGGAGAGGTCGACGCTGTTGCCCTTGTCGATCTGGAGCGTGCTCCCATCGAAAGTTAAGGTCTGGATCTCGTTGGTATTGCTTGGATCGACAGTAGCGATCTGTGTGTCGACATAGTTGGTTGTTGCGAAGCCTGTGAAGTTTAACTGGTTGATCTTTTCATCGATCTTCGAGTCGACATATTCTTTTGTCGTAGCATCTTTAGTAGCCACAGGAGTTCCGAGTCCTTTTATTGCCTGTCCACCTGCATCATTTCCCAGGGTCAATACGCCGTTCAATGTTTGATTCGCAGCCAGTGAGCTAAGGTCTGCTTCTTTCGTACCTCCCGCGTCTGTTATTCGAAGCTTGCGGTCGGAGGTCAGGGTAACACTGCTGTTCAACTCATTCGAAGCGCTGTTGTCTGAATCGCCCGTGTTGGTGATCACGTTATTGGTGATCGAAATACCCTGGCCGGGAGTCAGGGAATTGCCCGAATACTTTGCGTAGAATGCATACGGCACGCTCATGAACTGTTGTGCACCCATAAGCTGGAACGAGCTGCCACCATCAGGATCCATCTCCACACGAAGCCACTTGTCGCCCATTGCCCAGCTAATAAAACGGAAGTCGCCTGTTACGGTATTGCCTGTTCCTATCACAAGCGTAAAGAGACCGAACGAGTTTGTTTTCAACGAGTGTGTTTCGGCATACTCGATGGCGCCATCGGCGTTATCTTTTACGATGTTGATCTTGATGGTAATGTCTTTCAGTACGAGGGGTTTCCCGTTGAGATCACGCGCCACACCCTGGTAATTGATACCTGGTGGCGATTGTGAATAGCCGATTGAAGCCAGGAAGAGCAGCGCGGTAGATAGCAGTAGGGTCGGGCGCATAGTCAGTAGGGTCAATTGGAGGTTTTCACGACGGAGATTGTGTGTACATCCTGGTTGGTTAGTTTTACTTTAACGAAATACACGCCTTGCGCCAGGTCTCCGAGATTCAGTTCGTTTTCCCTGGTGGGTTTGGCAGTAGTGATCAGCCGTCCCGTCAGATCAACGATATCCATTGACTCTATTCTAACTTCACATCCGTAGGCTTCAATTGTGATCAGGTCTCTCGCCGGGTTCGGGTAGTACTTGAATTCCAGCTCCGTGCAGGGCAGGATCTCAGGTTGCAGGAACCCCTGCGTTATAATGCTTCCCTTCGAGGAAATGGTCGTGATCGCGGGTTCGCCGATCGACGTCGTAACAAACGCGTCACTCAGCTTTCCATCGATGCCCGCGAGGTTGTTCACGCTCGGTGCAATAGATTGCTGTGCACGGAGCGCAAAGGGCATGAAAAGGACCAAAAAAGCGGCAAAAAGCGACTTCATAACTCTCTCAGGACTTGAAACTTAAGTAAATTGATTCAATGGGTACATTAAATGCATGTTTTTTTTAGTTTATGTCATCTCGTTTGATGGTGTGTTGATTTTTGCCTATCTATGCTTCATATTACCGTAGTGTGAAGCGCCTCTTCGCAATCGTTATACTGAATATTTTCCTGCTCAATGTGCTGGGATATTATGGCGTTTTACTCGGCCTCAAGACCCACTCGGGCGACGAACTCTCGCAACGGTTAGATTCCGACATGTATGATTTGGGAGCAACTGTCACATTTCAAGTGCCCCTTACTATGCCGTACGCTACCGACTCGCATGGCTACGAACGGGTTGACGGGGAATTCGAAAAAGATGGCGCAGTATACCGCATGGTAAAACAGCGCTACTACCAGGATGTACTATATATAGTGTGCATCAAGGACGAGAAGACCACTCACATCAATAACGCCCTCGAAGATTTTGTACAGTCGTTTGCCGGCCAGGACGACGACAACTCCCAGCAGCATACCTCCGCACCAAGTCTCATTAAAGATTACGTTGATTACTACGTTACTCTTACTCCGTCGGTCAATGGCTGGGAAAAAGAAGTAACGAACAATTCCGTTGCACGGAATCTTATCGACTCCTACTTCGCTTCGATCATCCATCCCCCGGATCGGGCTTAATTCATTCTCCCCTTATTTTTTTTGTAGTCACTGCCTGACAGGTGGTATTACGTGATTTTATTCAACCCCCTAATTATTTTATATGAAGAGAAGTTTACTGCTGGTTTTCGTAATGTCGTGCGCAATGCAGGCATTCTCGCAGATCCCGACGGATGGTCTGCTAATGCCTACGGGTACCCTTTGTCAAGGGTTTATGTATCAGAGAGACACCTGGGATCACTATTGGGAAGGCGTGCGTAAGCGCGATAACCTTAACATTGGCAAATTCACCGGGCAAAGTGTGATGTGGTATGGCGTGTATGGAGTAACTCCCAAGCTTAACGTAATGGCTATGGTGCCATACGTAGCTAATAGAGTAAGCGCTGGTACACTCATGGGTATGAGTGGCATGCAAGACGTTACCATCGCTGCAAAGTACAAGCTTATTGAAGCAGCAGCGGGTCCTGGTAAATTCTACGTGTTTGGTTCCGGATCGGTATCAACACCGATGTCGAACTACTCGCCCGATTTTCTCCCGATCTCACTTGGAGTGCACACAACAAATGCAAGCGCCAGGCTGATATTCAACTACACGTTGAACAACGGAATTTACCTCAACACAAACGCCGGCTACACATGGCGCAGCAATACGAAGCTGGACCGCCCCGCATACTACACCGACGGGCGCTACTACAGCAGCGACATCGTAGATATGCCGAATGTTCTCGACTACAAAGTAGACCTCGGTTATCACAAAGGTCCGCTCCAGGCCGAAGTGTCGTACATGCAGATGAACACACTCGGTGGTGGTGACATCCGTCGCCAGGATATGCCTTTCGCATCCAATCGCATGAATGCTCAAAGAGTAAGTGCATTGGTAATGTACTACGTGCCTTTCGTTAAAAACCTCGGCGTTCGCGCTATGTGGGGTTACACAGTGAATGGCCGCAACGTAGGACAGGCGACTACCCTCATGGGTGGCCTCATGTATACCATCTACTTTAAAAACAGCAACAAAGGTGAAACTCCTCAATCTTAAGAACATGAAGAAGATCTACTCATTATTCATTGCGCTGACAGTTTTTGTTACAGCGTGTAAAGAAGTTCCGCTCGATCAGCAACTGAAAACTCTCGCGCCGACAGACATCGATGCAGATGCCGCAACGTGGAAGCCTATTTTCATGACCAGCGTTTCGCAGATAGCTGTGCCTGCTCCTGCGAATGCTGCAGGCTCTGCCGCATTCCAGACAGAGATCGACGCAGTTAAAAACCTGCAGGCTAACCTGACAGATGAGCAGAAGAAAGCTATTGAGTACTGGAGCGCTGGTGGTGTTCTCCGCTGGAACGAGATCCTGCGTGGCCTGGTATCCAGGTACAACCTTCCTCCTGCACCAAATAATCTTGGTGCCTACCCTGCTCCTGACGCAAACAATCCTTTTGGCGATCCAAACTTCCCGTTTGCGAACCCTCCATATGCAGCACGCGCGTATAGCTATGTAGCCGCTGCTCAGTATGATGCTTTGAAAGCTGCATGGCACTGGAAATATGTTCACAACAGGCCCCAGCCTATGAACGCCGACCCTGCTGTGCAGGCGTTGATGGCAAAAACAGCTCTCCCTGGCTATCCTTCAGAAGATGCTGTAATGTCGTCGGTAACTGCAGATATGCTGAAACTACTGTTCCCTGCAGCTGTTGAAGAGATCACTTTGAAAGCTGCTGAGCAACGCAACGCCGCGATGTGGGCTGGCAAGGCTACTGCAACCGACATCACTGCCGGTTACAACCTGGGTGTTTCCATCGCTGCGCTCTTTGCTGATCGCGCAAGAAACGACGGTATGGGCGCTGCCGGTGGCAATGCTGCAATGTGGGCTGCACTTAAGTCGAACGCCGAGGCACGTGGTGAGATCGCATGGCAGAGCCTCGAGACGCCTCCGCGTCCTCCGATGCTTCCATTCTTTGGACTCAGGAATACAAATGCGACCACTCCCGGTGCGCGCATGTGGATGATGACGAACGCACAGCTCGTTGCTGAAAGGCCGCTTGCGCCTCCTCCAACCGCTTCTGAAGAAATGAAGAAGGAAGTTGAAGAGGTATACTACTATACGACTCACGTTACACGCGAACGTCTTGCGATCGTACACAAGTGGGCCGACGGTGCCGGCACATACACACCTCCCGGTCACTGGGCTGAAATCGCTTCACATTACGTTGAAGAAGCCAACATGAGTGAAGTACGTGCAGCCCGCGTATTCGCTTATTTGGGCATATCACAACATGATGCAGCGGTTGCATGCTGGGAGACCAAGTTCTTCTATTTCAACCCGCGTCCTTCACAGATGGATCCTGCGATCAAGACGGCAACAGGTGTTCCCAACTTCCCTGCATATACATCCGGCCACAGCACGTTCTCAGGAGCCGCAGCAACGGTATTGTCATATTTCTTCCCGCAAGGGGCGAACTACTTCAATGAAGAGGCTACCGAAGCATCGTTGTCGAGGTTGTATGGTGGTATCCACTACCGCAGTGATTGCGAGAAAGGATTGGCTCACGGTCAGAAGATTGCGGGCTATACAGTGAACTTCGCCAAAACGGATGGAGCTGACTAGGAACTTGATTGATAGACTGACAGACTTTAAGACATGTAGTATATAGGTTTTAAATTTGGTTTATTCTTTTAGATGAGCAAAAAGGGGAGTGGTTCTCCCCTTTTTTTATTGACTTTTTTGCGATCAGGTTTTCCTGATCATTTTAGGAACGAGAGGAGAGTTTGCGAGGAATTTATTTGGAGGTAATGAATATTGGGGGCGTAAATGATCATGTTATGACTGCAATTATTCCCGGAAGTGAAGACGCCGTTATGGGCTGGATCTTGGCATATGCTCCAACCGTGGGGATTGAAGGTGGTGAAAAAGAGATTGGGCAGAATTGAAAAGAAACTCGACAAACTCATTATCTATGACCGACCCATTTTTTACCTGGATTGTTGACTACAGCGCGACGCTCGCAGTCTGCATAATTGTTATTTTGATCACTGTATGGTTGACATCGAAGGTCTATCAATACAATAATCGCCTTATTAAAGTAGAGAACGATATGAAGATCGTTAAGAAGCGATTGTCACGCCTCGAAGGGAATATGTTGAGGCTGGAGAAAAAACTTGACCTTCTAATCAGTCACCTCATCACTACCAAACAAGTCGATAAAGATGTTCTCGGTTAACCCAGGAGCATTTTTTTATTTCGTCAGGTAAACCCCTCCCCACACAGCCGCCAGGCACATCACCACACTAACTATAGTATATAAGATTGCAGGTACACTAAACCCTTGCTGCATCAACCCCATCGTCTCGTAACTAAACGTTGAGAACGTACTGAAGCCACCACAAAACCCCACTGCCCAAAACACCCTCGTGTCTTGTGTCCACACCTGCCTGTGATCCGTAAAGCCGACAATCAATCCCAATACAAAACATGCAACTACGTTCACCACCAGCGTTCCAAACGGGAAGTTGATGTTATGCAATCCGTTAACCCATCGGCCCAGCAGGAAGCGCACAACACTTCCCAATCCACCACCAAAGAATATCAGGGCTATTTGTTTCATTGAACCACCAACCGATTCCTGTCGGCAGGGTTGAGATCAAGATCTACAGCAATACCTTCCGGGGTCGGCCTCAGCAACAGGAACACCAGGAATATCACTGGCGAGATCCATAAGAACAACTGGACACCGCTCACCAGCGCGGCCACGCAACAAAAAAGGAACGCCGCCTCCAGTAGGGCCGCACGCACGAGTATCATCGTGAAGTAACGTCGCACTTTTTCTTCGAGCGAAAGGTTTTTATCAACCTTCGAAAGCAACGCACGAAATACGAAGTACCCGGCGCCCATCGACAATGGGATGAAAAAGATCGCGACCTTCTGAAATGTTATTGCGATGTTGTAGTCTGGCTTGCCAAGAAACCCTGTAGCGATCAGTACATACACCACAACACCAAACGTCAGTTGAACGACGGCCATAGCCCAGTAGACCAGGTTCATTGTTCGAAGCTGACCTTGAAGCGGATCGGATGATCTGTTGTTTGCCACAATCCCAAATTACTGATTTGATGCAATCATCTTCGACATAATGCCGAAAACCTTTTCGCGAAGATCTTTAACGTCCGACAACGTGAGACCTGTGGTCTGAATTTCTTCTCCAATGAGAACAGTGATCTTCCCTGGCTGAATGTACGCGCGGCCGGGAGGCATGATCTTTCCCGCACCAAGAACAACGATCGGTATGATCGGCTCCTGCGTTTCAACGGCAATCCTGAATGCTCCATCGTAGAATGGCTGCAACGGCTCTTTCGTACGATTTTGCGTGCCCTCGGGGAAGATCAGAACCGATATTCCCATGTGGAGGATCCGCTTAAGGTTTTCGATACTCTTCCGTCGACTCTCGTTGGTGCTGCGATCGACCACCACGCACATCACTTTCACTATCCATCCAAACACCGGCAGTTTTAAAAGTTCTTTCTTCGCGAGGGCCCTGAACTGTCCTTTGATAGTAACGACGAGTGCCGGGATATCCATAAACGAAGTGTGATTGCTTACGAAAATGTACGAGCGTCCACGCACGATCCGTTCGCGATTACGGATGTCGTACGGAATAAAATTCAGATAGCTATAGATCCAGGACCAGCACTTGATGAAGAAGTGTGTAACAACAACTGCCCGCGGCCCAAAGAGCGGTGGGATTAAAAAACCAGGAAGGAAGAGGATCATAAAGCCCGTGAACACGAGCAGAACCCACACGATGTAAAGCTTGCTTAAGACAGTCTTAATAGGGTAGAATATTAAAGGCTATAAGTTAACTATTTACCTTATAAGTCTTTTTCACGTGGGCGACTGATTTTTTCATCAGGTCTTTTAACTCCTTTGTATCGAGATCCTTCAGCTTGTTGATATAGACACACACTTTCCCCGTCTTCACCTTTCCCATTTTCTTGAGTTGGGCATCATGTACTCCCACAATGCCCCCCATGTATAGCACAATGTTAGTCTTTCGTGGCGAAAACCCGATCAGGCTCATGTCGCCACTATGACCCGTCTCGTATTCGTAATGAACAGATCCAAAGCCAACGATCGCGGGACCCCACATTTTTGGCGGATGCCCGCTCGCTTCCTCCATCATTTTCACGATGGCGTAACAGTCATCGCGTTTCGTTTCAGGCTCAACTTTATTGAGGAAGGTATCAACGCTTTTATCCGTTTCGAAAGTCTTCGCTTTGTACTTAGCCATAGTTAGTTAACTCCTTTTTTCGGATCCCATGCCTTTTGAAGTTTCCTCGCAAAAATGATTTGACCTGTGTGATAGGCATTATGCGTCGAAATGTTTGCGATAGTCGGCGCCCACTCTTTCAACTTTGCCTCTGGTGCTTCCGAAACAATTTTCTCGATTCCAGCCATCACCGCATCGAGACGTTTTACAAGGTCGGCCCAGGTTTTCATGTCGAATGAATCGAACGTCTCTTCATTGTTACCGCTGAAATCTTTCGGCTTCTCGCCCTTGAATGTCGCAAGCTGTCGTTCGTTCCAGAACACGAGGTGGTACGTTAGCTGTCCTACGGAGTGGTTGCCACTCCCGTCTTTCCACGAAGCCTGTTCGGCCGTGAGTCCTTCCACGGCAATGTTTGCAGGAACAAACCAGTCTTTGTTGTTGTGCGTGCTCTTAAGTTGTCCCAGCAGAACCGATCGCAGATCCTGTGCGAATGTCAACTGACAAACGCCCACAAGTAATAGAGTTGTGAGTAGTTTCATAATCTTGAATATATTAAATCCTGTTTAAACGGGCCATGTAGAAACCATCGAATCCTTCCGAGGGACTGATCTTCTTTTCAGCCTCGATTGTGAATTCGGGGTTGTTTTCGAGGAACGCCTTTACTTGCTCTTCATTTTCGCTCGGCAACAGGCTGCAAGTTGAGTAAACCATTTTACCTCCCGGCTTAACAATCTTGCTATAATCACGGAGAATATTTTGCTGGATGCCCTTCACGCGTTCTACAAATTCCTCCGACAGCTTCCATTTCGCATCGGGGTTGCGCTTTAGAACGCCGAGGCCCGAACAGGGCACGTCGAGCAGGAGTCGGTCGGCAGATCCCTCGAGTCGCTTGATCACTTTCGATGAATCAATAACCCTTGTTTCGATGTTTGCGGCACCGGATCTTCGGGCACGCTTTTTCAACTCTTCGAGCTTCCACGCTTCGGAGTCCATCGCCAGGATGCGACCTTTGTTTTGCATGAGTGCCGCGAGATGCAATGTCTTTCCACCGGCGCCTGCACATGCATCGACCACGCGCATGCCCGGCTCGACGTTGAGAAACGGGGCGATTAATTGAGACCCGCCGTCCTGTAGTTCGAATAACCCTTCCTTGAAAGAACCCAGTTGAAATACGTTCTGTCGTTGGCGTAATGCAATGGCGTCGGGACTTATCGACAGCTGCTCTGTTTCGACGCCCTCATCTTTTAATACTTTTTGCAGGTCGTGGCGCCGGATGCGGAGGGCGTTGGCTCGCAACACCACCCGTGCTTCTTCGTTGAGCGCGTGGAGCTCCTTTTCCCATGAGGGCCCCAGTTCCTTTTCACCAAGGTTGTCGAGCCAGTCGGGAATAGATTCACGGATCTTGCGGACTGACTGTGCGTCGCGAAGCCGGTCGTTCCAGTGATCGAATTTTAGCCCGGCGAATTCGGCCCAGTGCGGGAGCTCGTGGCCCTGCAGGTGCATCCATGCAGCGAAAAGTTTCCAGTGGTCGGCTCTTCCGGTGGTTCCGGAAAGCTCCTGGAGCAGGCGGTACCAGCGCACAATGTTGTAGGTGGTTTCGGCGATGAAACGGCGGTCGCGCGATCCCCATTTGGGGTTTTGCTTCAGAACTTTTTCGATCACCTTATCGGCATACCGGTCGCCGGAAAAGATCTCGTTAAGGGCCTCGATGACTGCTGTTGAAGTGCTTCTGTGTAACATACTATTGTGTCGCAAAGCCACGCAGAGTGAAACCATCCCTTTGCGTCCTTCTTTTAATAAAAGCCTTAAATTTACCAATTCAAACACCACCTTTATTATGAGATCGCGTCTGTTGGGATTAATTGTGCTGTGCCTCATAACCACTGCCTCGAATGCGCAGGTAGGAGGCTTCTTAAAAGAACGGGTAGAGAAAGGTAAGCAAGCCCTGAAGGACCGGGGTGCCGCCAAGGCAGATGCCGACCGCGACCGCCTGGATTCAACTGACTTCAACTATGCCATTACTGTTATTGACAACAGCGGTATGATGAACATCCGCGATAAAAGTGAAACCATGACGAAGCTGAAATATTCTGCTTCGAACATGTTCCTGAAAGATGGCAAAGATCAAACTCCCGCACAGAAGTGCCGCGACCTTCTAAGCACCGCACAGTTCTTTTATGAGAAGAGACAATTCAAGCTCGCCGAGTTTTATTTCCTCGCAGCAAAAACTGCTTACGAAAACGAGAACCTGACAAAGAACATTAACTACAGCAAAACATTTTCAGACCTCGGCTTGCTTTACGCAACGATGGGTAAGTTCAACTCTGCTTCGGAGTTTACTCAACAAGCTCTCGAAATGCGCGAAGAGAACCTCGGTACAAAAAGCTTCGGATATGCCGCGTCGGTAAACAACCGCGCGGTGTTGTACCAGGACCTTGCTTACTACAACGAAGCAGAGAAAGACTTCGAAGCGGCCAGGTCGACCGTGAAAACTCTTTTGGGAGAAAGCCAGGAGTTGTCGATAGTTCTCAACAACGAAGCCATCCTGTATGCAGAGATGGGTCGCAACGAAGAAGCTATCAGCAACCTCAAGCAAGCAACTGCAATTCTCGACAAGGCCCAGAAGAAGAGCATCAACAACCAGGTTGGTATTCAATCGAATCTTGCGCTGTTGTATCAACGCACCAGCAAACTTCCTGAAGCGGAAGCCATTTACCTGAAACTTGAAAAAGAGCTCGGCACCGGGAATCCATATTACGCCGGCGTTCTGAACAACCTTGCGCTGTTGTACGTGCAAATGAAAAAACCTGAGAAGGTTGAAGACTATTTGAAGAAGGCCGCCGCCGTGTATAAAACCAAGTTCGGAGAAGAGAGCCCCAACTATGCAAAAGTTATCGGCGACCAGGGATGGTATTATCGTATCACGGAACGTTATGCCGAAGCAGAGCCGCTCCTCCAGCGTTCGATGGAGATCCGTGAGAAGACACTCGGTACCGACCACCCGGATTATGTGAAGTCACGCGAAGAGCTCGCAATACTCTTCTGGAAAAATAAACAGTGGGACAAAGCGTATTCGCATTACAAGATCGTAATGGACAAGACGATCGACTTCATCAACAAGTATTTCCCGCCGATGAGCGAAGCAGAGAAGACCAAGTATTGGGATGCGTCGTTCCCTCGTTTCCAACGGTATTACAATTTTGCGATCGACGCGAGTGCTACGCTGCCGAATGTCGTCCAGGATGTGTTCGATTACCAGACTGCAACCAAGGCACTGTTGTTGAATGCCACTAGTAAGGTGAAGAACGCGATTCTTCGCAGTGGCAACCAGGAGCTCATCAAGGATTACCTCTCGTGGCTCGATCAGAAAGAATCACTCGCGAGATATTATTCGCTGTCGAAGGAGGAGATCGCAGACCAGAAGATCAATGTCGACTCGATTGAGCAGGCAGCAAATCGAATGGAGAAATCACTCTCGTCGCGGTCTGCTGATTTCTCGTCGGGATACACCACGCAGCCCGTCAGTTACAAAACTATTCGCGATGCACTTACGGACCAGGAAGCGGTTGTTGAGATCATTCGTGTGAGGAGTTATGCTCATGACTTTACCGACGACTCTCGTTATGCAGCACTTGTCTTAACCAAGGGAGCGGACGCGCCGAAGCTTGTGGTGCTCGATAATGGCAATCAGCTCGAGACACGATATTCGAAGTTTTACCGTAATGCTATCCAGCAAAAGACTGCCGATGAATATTCGTACGCACAGTTCTGGTCGAAGATAGAGCCGGCCCTTGGCGGAAAGAAGGTTGTCTACATTTCACCCGACGGGGTTTACAACCAAATCAATCTTAATTCGATCAAGAATACAGCCGGCAGTTTCATACTTAACCAGTACGACCTGATCATTGTCGGCAACTCGAAAGATCTTCTTGCGCTGAAGGCCAAAAAGCCTGTGACGAAGAAAGATGGTTTCCTGTTGGGCTTCCCCGATTACGGCGGACCGCAGGTGACACCACTTCCAGGAACGAAGGTCGAGCTCGATGGTGTTGCGAAGATCCTGAAAGCTTCTGGATACACGACGAAGCAACTCATGGCGAAGGATGCAACTGAAGCTGCGCTGAAGAGCCTCAAGGCCCCGTCGTTGCTTCACATCGCCACGCACGGTTACTTCAAGAAAGACAGTGAAGTTGGTGAGAACGGTGCGTTAGGTATCAGCATGGAGAACGCACAGGAGAACCCATTGCTTCGTTCAGGACTTTTGCTCGCGAATGCATCGAACACGATCGAAGGCACAAACAGTGTGAACCTTTCGAGCAACGACAACGGGATCCTTACCGCCTATGAAGTAATGAACATGAATCTCGACGGAACCGATCTTGTCATCCTCAGCGCCTGCGAGACAGGCCTTGGCGAAGTTAAGGCCGGAGAAGGTGTTTATGGATTGCAGCGTGCGTTTCTTGTTGCCGGCGCGAATGCGCTCATCATGAGCTTGTGGAAAGTGGACGATGCGGCGACACAACAACTCATGACAAACTTCTATACCAACTGGGTGAAGATGGGCAACAAACAGAAAGCATTCAAGCAGGCACAAATTCAACTTATGGCTAAATATAAAGAGCCATATTATTGGGGTGCGTTTGTAATGATGGGCCTCTAACTAGGATCGCCGTTGCCTTGGTTTGGCGAGTAATTGAGACCACTTGAATCCCATCATGATCGATACCCATCCAAGGAGTATCACGAATTCTTTATAAGAACCTCCTGCGTTGGGAAGCTCGCCGCGTACCCTGGGCAGGTAGGTCATAAAGAAAATAAACCACACGAAGTAGAGATAGATCAGTGCGGCCTGGTTGAATCGTTTCTCCGTGATCTTGCTCAATTCGAACTGTCGTTGGATCCACGGCATCGCGAAGATCATTGCGTACGCGACCATTCCACCCAACAGCCTGACCGGGATAATTGGGCTTCCTGAAAAATACAGGTAGGAGAGAAGCTCCGAGAGATGTATGCCGTGTGCGATCGCAAAAATGAGAAAGAACTTATCCGATAATATTCGCCGGACGTCGACTGCAGGGTGATTGTAGAAAAGGAAAATACAACTGAAGAGAGCCAGTGAAACGCGTCCTGAAAACCTGGTGACCGCCTGTAATCCTTCCACGTTCCAACCATAACTGATCACTCCCAGGAGAAGCGCCACTATTTCAAGAAGAAGTACTAACGCGACGGCGCTCTTAAAAGACATAGGCCAGGTTACACTCGAAAGTTAAAAATTAATACCTTTAATCAGCCTCATTAACAATGAAAAAACTAACCCTTACCCTTTTCGTGCTGGCATCCATTTCTTCTTTTGCACAAAACAAATATGGACTTAAAGCCACGAACCTGACCGACTATAAAAAGTCTCTTGCAACAAATCCCGAGAAAGAGCTCGTCAATCTCGAGAAGGTCGTTCCGGGCGTTGTACTCGATATTCGTTATGCGACCACAAACAACTTTACAGGCGAAAAAATCTATAACCTGGCACGGGCGTATGCACGTAAGCCTGTTGCCGCAGCCCTAAAGAAAGCCCAGGCAGAATTTGCAAAGTCGGGTGTTGGGATCAAGATATTTGATGCGTACCGACCCTATAAAGCCACCGTAAAATTCTACGAAGTCTATCACGACACAACATACGTTGCCTCACCGTACCGCGGATCTCGTCACAACCGCGGATGTGCGATCGACATGACGATCGTCGACCTGAAGACCGGCAAAGAAATACAGATGCCAACGGAGTTTGATTCTTTCAAAAAAGAAGCTTGGCCAACCACACCCGTAAAAGACCCCGTGATCAAAAAGAATCGCGACCTGATCATTTCTGTCATGGAGCGCAATGGCTTCAAAGTGAATGCTTCCGAGTGGTGGCATTTCGATTTCATTGGATGGAAGAAGTACGAGGTTATGGATATCGACTATGAAGAGCTCGAATAACGAAATTACAATTCAACAGGCGCAGGACGTGGTCGATCACTGGATCAAGACCACCGGCGTCCGATACTTCAACGAGCTCACGAACATGGCGATGCTTACTGAGGAAGTGGGAGAAGTAGCGCGCATCATCGCACGTCGCTACGGCGAGCAGTCGGAAAAAGAATCGGACAAGACGAAAGATCTCGGGGATGAAATGGCCGACGTGTTGTGGGTATTATTGTGCCTCGCCAACCAGACCGGTGTAAATCTCACGGAGTCGTTTCACAAAAACATGCAAAAGAAAAACGATCGCGATAAAGACCGTCATCAACAAAACCCTAAGTTGAAATGAGAAAGCTTTTGATTTTAATGGCAGCGGCAGTTGCAATGTCATGCGGAAAAGGAAATGCGCCCGCCGAAATTGTTGTTTACGGAAAGATCTGGACCGGGAATGAAAAACAACCGCTCGCCGAAGCAATGGCAATCAATGCCGACACCATCATCGCCGTTGGATCGCGTTCCGATATCAGCAAGTATGCGGGCGACAAAACCGAGGTAATTGAAGCGGCTACCGATCAACTCGTCGTTCCCGGGTTCATCGATACCCATACACACTTTGTGGATGGCGGGTTCAGACTTCAATCTGTTTTACTCCGCGATGCCAAAACACCCAAAGAGTTCATTCAACGAATAAGCGATTACGGCAAAACCCTTCCCGCTGGCGAATGGATCGTGGGTGGCGACTGGGATCATGAGAACTGGGGTGGTGAACTTCCCGATCGCAACTGGATCGACAGCGTTACCAAGGATCATCCCGTGTGGGTCACACGCCTCGACGGACACATGTCGCTCGCAAACACCGCCGCAATCAAAGCCGCCGGTATCGACGATAAAGTTAAAGACGTACCCGGTGGAACGATTGTGCGCAGCAAGGGAAGGATGACCGGTGTATTCAAAGACAACGCAACAACCTACATCGAACGGGTGATACCCGCACCCGGCGCCGTTCTCGAAGACCGCGCACTGGATACCGCTATGGCTTACGTAGCTTCGAAAGGAGTAACATCCGCCCACAACATGTCTGGTTTCATGGACGCTCTCGATCGTGCGCACAAAGCCGGCAGACTGAAGACACGCATCTACGCAGGCATGCCCCTTACTGAATGGAGAACACTCGATGCACGAATAAAATCTCAAGGCGCAGGCGACAACTGGTTGAGGGTCGGTAACCTGAAAGCATTTGTGGATGGGTCGTTGGGTTCACATACAGCTGCGTTTCATAAAGGGTTTGTTGACGCACCGAAGGATTCGGGTTTTTTTGTAACGCCACCCGAAGAATTATATAAATTAATTAAATCAGCTGATAGCGCCAGGCTTAACCTGATGATCCACGCCATTGGCGACCGTGCAATTAATTCATTATTGAACATATTCGAGCGCGTTGACAACGAAAATGAAGATTGGCCAAGAAGATTTCGCATCGAGCACGCGCAGCACATCTCTCCCGAAGACTTCCCTCGTTTTGCACAACTCGGTGTAATCGCCAGCATGCAACCTTATCACGCGATCGACGATGGTCGCTGGGCTGATAAAATTATCGGCCCCGAACGCTCGAAGACCACCTATGCATTCAAATCATTGATGGATGCGAACGCGATCGTTAGCTTCGGAAGCGACTGGTTTGTAGCGCCTCCCACGCCACTCGAAGGCATCTATGCCGCAGTTACCCGTCGCACGCTCGACGACAAAAATCCCGATGGCTGGGTTCCCGAACAGAAAGTAACTGTCGAGCAGGCGCTGAAGGCCTACACCACGGCGGGTGCATATGCGTCGTTCGAGGAAGATATTAAAGGTTCTTTAGAGCCGGGGAAACTTGCAGACTTCGTAATTTTGGGCTCAGATATCACCGTAATAGACCCCGTGAAGATCAGAGATGTTAAAGTAGTGCGAACCGTAGTCGGCGGTAAAACAGTTTTTTCGGATGGCCCTCATTAACAGGCTCTTTTACTACGGATTTGTTCTCCCCCTTTCCAAACTACCCTTTGGAGTACTGTATGTCCTTTCGGATATCCTCGCATTTTTGATGTACTACGTGGTTGGGTACCGGAAGAAGGTTGTATTTGAAAATCTTAAGAACTCATTTCCCAACAAGAGTAACGCCGAGATCACCGCGATAGCGAAAAAATTTTACAGGCATTTCTGCGATCTCACACTCGAGAGTCTAAAGATGTTCTCTATTTCCGCGGAAGATGCCAACAAGCGTGTTCAATATCTCGATACTGACATTCCTAAAAAGTACTACGACCAGGGCAAGAGTATTATCGTGGCGATGGCCCACTACAACAACTGGGAGTTTATCGCAGTAACGGTCGACCGCGCGACGCAACAGCAGGCATATGCTATCTATAAGCCGCTGACCAACGAATATTTCGATAAGAAGATCCGCACGTCGCGCCAGAAGTATGGCTTAACGATGATGCACATCCGTACCGTGAAAGAAGACTTCGAAAAAATGAAGAACGACCTTACGGCAACATACTTCCTGATCGACCAGGCTCCGTCGATGCATTCGAAGCCACATTGGATGACATTCCTTAACCAGGACACGGGCGTGCTCCCCGGCACAGAAAAATATGCGAAGGATTACAACTACCCGGTTGTTTTCCTGGACGTGCAGAAACCCAAACGCGGATATTACGTCGCGCGTTTTATCGATGTTACCGGCGATCCCCGTTCGACAGCCGAGAACGATATCACTGAAAAAACAAACCGCATTCTCGAAGAATTCATCGTAGCCAAACCTGAATTTTGGCTGTGGAGCCACAGGAGATGGAAGAGGAAAAGAGTTTAACTATTTTGCGCCCGATTTCTTTCAAAAAATAAGATATGGATATTAAAAAGGTCCCCCTCAACGACATACACGAAAAACTTGGCGCCAAAATGATACCGTTCGCCGGCTATAACATGCCTGTGCGCTACAGTTCAGACATCGAAGAACACATGACGGTACGAAATGGCGTCGGTGTGTTCGATGTTTCTCATATGGGCGAATTTAAGGTTGAAGGACCCCACGCACTCGATCTCATCCAGCGAGTTACTTCCAACGATGCTTCGAAGCTTGTAGACAACCAGGCTCAATATTCCTGCCTGCCGAACGACAAAGGCGGGATTGTCGACGACCTGTTGGTGTACAAAGTGAAAGACAACGACTACATGCTTGTCGTCAATGCTTCGAACATCGAGAAAGACTGGAACTGGATCACCAGGTTCAATACGAAGGGCGCCGTGATGAAGAATATCTCTGAGGATATCGTATTGCTTGCCGTCCAGGGACCAAAGGCGTTAGCTGTTCTGCAAAAGCTGACAACAGTAAATTTGAGTTCAATCCCGTATTATCATTTTAATATCGGTGACTTCGCCGGTGCGAAAGATGTCATCATCAGCAACACAGGATACACCGGTGCGGGTGGTTTCGAGATCTACGTTCACAAATCGAACGGCGAAAAAGTATGGAACGCAATCTTCGAAGCAGGCAAGACCAACGACATCAAACCGATCGGTCTCGGTGCACGCGACACTCTCCGGCTCGAAATGGGTTTCTGCCTGTATGGCAACGACATCGACGATACCACTTCGCCTCTCGAAGCCGGGCTCGGATGGATCACCAGGTTCACAAAAGACTTCACTAACTCAACCGCTATCAAAGCCCAAAAAGAAAAGGGCGTTTCGAAAAAACTCGTCGGTTTCAAAATGGTCGACAAAGGAATTCCCCGTCACGACTACGTTATCCGCGACGCTGAAGGAACCGCGATAGGCAAAGTTACTTCGGGAACGATGTCGCCGGTACTCGGTATCGGTATCGGAATGGGATACGTTGAAGCAAACAACGCCGTTCCAGGCAGTGAGATCTTTATTGAAGTAAGAGGGAAGAATCTTAAAGCAGAAGTTGCAAAACTTCCCCTGATCCCGGTTGCAAAATAATATGAAGACAATCGAGGTCTGCCTCAGCCCCGAATTGATGCATCTCTACGACGTGAGCGACAAGACTGTCGTTGTCGTCGATATTCTTCGTGCTACTTCGTGCATGGTGACTGCTTTTGCGCACGGAGTCGACTGCATCATGCCTTTCCCCGACCTGGAGTCGTGCCAGGCTATGAAACAAAAGGGATACGTTACGTCGGGCGAGCGAAACGGCGAAAAAGTTGAAGGATTCGACAAGGGTAACTCCCCTTTCGAATACATGGAAGAGATCCGTGGTCTGAAGATCGCATTCACCACAACCAATGGAACGCAGGCGATCAACCGATCATTGGGCGCGCGGGAACTCCTGGTCGGAGCATTCCTCAATCTAAGCGTGGTCGCAAAACATCTCATCAACGGTTCGAACAACGTTCTTGTGGTGTGTGCAGGCTGGAAGGGAAGAGTTAATCTTGAAGACACACTCTTCGCGGGGGCACTTGTGTCAAAGGTGAAAGGTCATATCGAAGCCGACTGCGACTCGGCACTTGCTGCCCAACATCTTTACGACATCGCGAAAGGCGACATGGTCGAATTCCTTAAACAGGCTTCGCATATCAAACGACTTAACAGGCTTGGTATACACGAAGACATTAAGTTCTGTCTCACGGAAGACAAGTACAATGTCGTTCCGAAGCTTAAGGATGGTATTCTTGGCTGTTGAGTTCCCTGGTGATTGCCTGGATTTGTGTGGTCAGATCTGCGAAATCTTTAGAGCTGATCATCGGCTGCAGCTCATTTAGTGCATCTGTACTATAGTTTTCGAAACCGCGTCGCGCCGATTCGAGCGCGTATGCTTTCCTGATCTTAATAGATGAAGGATGATACAACAACGCCTGTACAAGCATGTTGTAGGAAGTCAGGTCTTTCTTTTGAAAATATTCTGCGGCAGCGATCAGTCCGTCTTCGAAGAATGGGTTGTTACCAAGCCACATAAAATACTTGTTGGCATTCGTGGTATCGCCAGCGGCTTGTGCCGCGAGTGCATCGAAGTAAACTTTATATTTCTTCTCTTTCCCTTTGAAGTCCATCGGGTCGCTGGCATACGCGCGGAGTATGTCGGATGTCTGACCAATTCTAACACGGGCAAGCATTTCGAGTGTGGTCATCTGCGAACCAATTGCGGGATCGGTTAATTCGAGGCCTACTATTCGTTGAAGACCTTTCAGTGCTGCGCGGGGATTGTCGATCGCGTAGTTCTTTTGTGCAAGGTCGAGAAGTGTTTTGGCCTTCGTATTATCGTTCGAGATCGTGGGTACAAGCTCGAAGTATCTTGCAGAGTCGGCAGCGGTTAGTTTATACCTCGCATAAACGTATTTGTCTTCATCGCTTGCAGGGATAGATGATTGGAGGAGAACGTTGAGGATGCGTTGTGCGAGGGCAATGGTAGTGGTGTCTTTTCCTGCCCGAACGCTATCCCACGCCGTAATAGCGTTTCGAAGTTGTTTGTTGCCAGGGATGGTGAGAGCTTCCGTGAGCGCGACGGCGTTCGTGAGCGTTGCAGGCTTATAATTTTGCGATAAAGCATAGTCGATATATCCCAACGCACGTTGCGGTTCGTTGTTTTCGAGCGACCACATCGTGAGTATGTTATTGTACTTGCCGCGCAGCTCACTGCCAACCGTAACTTCTTCGAGCATCAGGAATGCGTTCTTCGTTTCGCCGGAATTGTAAAGTGAGACGGCTACCGCAAAGAGCAAAGGTTCTTTAAATCCGTAGTTCGACGGACGTCGCGCGAGATCAACTACTTTTCGAAGGAACGCTGTGTCGGCCTCGTTGCGAGTATTGAGAATATAATTGTTCAGAGCAGCGGCATCGGCAAGAGTAAGCAACGTGTCCCTGGGAAATGAATATCCCGTGATCGACCGCCCTGTCTTGTTAGCGAAGGCCATCTGGTTGATCCTCATAATGGCTTCCTTACTGTCGGTGGCTGAATCCTGTGGCGCCGGAAGACGGCCGATCACCGAAAGAGCCATCAGGTTGGCTTGTGCGATGTCTCCGTATTTCGACGACTTTGTAGATCGCTGAAGGTGTACGAGCGCCGAATCGGGCAAACCGCTTTCTGCGTAGATCAGCCCCAGTGTGTTCTCGAGTGGCGCAGGATCTTTTAGTTTGGTGACTCCTTTTTTGAGGGTAGCGATTGCTTCTTTGTTGTTTTCCGACGACTGGTATGTTTGCGCCCAATTGAGATACGACATGGGTGTGGGGCGCGCGCTGCTTGCGTTGTCATAGAACTGGCGGCCGCTTACGCCGTCGAAACCCTGGGCTTGAGCAAGGGCGTAGTTCGAATGGTGTCCGAGAAATCCCCACGACCGTGACTCCTGGTAGTAGGCAAGTGAAAGGCGCGTGTTGCCGAGCGTGTTGAACAGATCGGCGATGCCGTTGTAGTATCCGCTAACGGCATTGTGCGCGGGTACCTGCCATGTGTTGTAGAATATGAGCGCAAGGGTAGTGATCAATCCCGCGAGCCTGAATGTGAAGAACGGCATGTTGTTCGGGGAATAGAGCA
>DASRSO010000163.1:0-4749 GCA_035656375.1 Cyclobacteriaceae bacterium
TACCTCGAGCAAGGGACGCCACAATGCGATCCGCAACATAGCGCGAAGGCATACAAGATGTTGTTCATACCGAACAAGACGATGGACTTTACTCTCATTTGCAATATGCCATCGATCGCAATAACGGATGGCGGGCCGATGAAGCTCGACTTCGTCAACGGGGAGGCAGGCACTACCTATGAGTTCCTTATCACACACCGTGTGTACGGCGTTGTGTGTGACGACGAAACGACCTTTATCGTCGAAACGGAGTTCGGCCGCGGCGAAGGGATGGTGCATGCGAGTTGTGGTGATTAACCTGATCCGTATCAGAAGTTAATCACTCCCACATCGGTGACGTCGCCCGTATTGACTTTAACGTCGGTCTTTTCCCTTACCGCTCCATCGCCCGCAACAAGCACCAACCTGTAAGTTGCAGTTGCCAGCCCTCTCACAAGAAACGAACCTGATTCGTTGGTGAAAGTCGAAACGGTATCCACCCCATTGATGGCGTAGACTACCGGTTTGGCCGACATGGGCATCACCGTTCCGGTAATACCGCCGTCCAGTGCTGTTGTGATTGCCCTGATCACAGGTTTCAAATTGTATTTACCGCTTCCTGTTGCAACGATCGACCGTGCAGCATCGAAATCGAGAATGATCTTGTAGGTAACGCCTTCTTTCAGATCCGTATTGATCTGAATTTTCAGACCGCTTTGTTGTGCACTTGGTGTGGTTAGTTTGGTAGAAACACCGTCAACCACCACTGTGTTGTTGTCCCCGAGGATCAGGCGGACCTGCGAGATCTTTCCTGCAGGAACAGTTGTACTACCAAGCAACGTATCCAGTCCGTTGGTAAATTCAAGAAGGTCATACACCCCTTTATTAACAGACAGCGATGTCCACCCATTGTCTGAATCTCCGTCGCCAGCGTGAACCTGGACGTCTTGTATGTCGACATTCACTTCATTGTATTCGCCGGGGGCATCGGTCAGGTAGACTTCGATTGTGGCGTTCCCTGTGGAATCATCCGAACAGGACGCAAGAATCAGTGAGGCTGCGAGAACAACCCAACAAAAGATATTTCTGAAAGTATTTTTCATCTACGGTTAAATTTGTTTGCTCTTTAGACCGGGTAAAAGGGCAAAAGTTTAACCAACTTCGCTGTGGGCGACGTAACCGCAGAGAATGCGGTTAAAATGAAAAAATTGACCGTCAGTTGGCTGGTGCTGTTGTTGCTATCGGAACTACATCTCCCGCATAGGTCTGCGATACTATCTTTCCGTCGACGATAATAAAAGTGTCGGTAGCAAATTTGAATTCGAGTGTGGGCGTCGTTGCCTTCCATACCATGTAGGCGACATCACGCGTAACGCTGGTCTTCGTGAGCGTCATCGTCGTCCCGTCTTTTGGCAGTGCTTTAAACGCGCCCACAAAATTTTCACGAATTTCTGCAAGCCCTTTAAACGTGCGATCGGGTGTGATCAGAATCGACTCTTCAGTATAGTCTGCCATCACACCTTCCAGGTCGTTGTCTTTGAAAGTCTGGATATGATGATCGAGGACCTTCTGCGTTACTGCTTCGTCGATTACCGGTGTTTTAGCGGCAGGAGTACATGCCGCCGCGATCAATGCTGCTGCTACGGCTAGTAAGATTTTTTTCATGGTGATGTGGTTTAATTGGGGTTGACGAAGATACTAGTTTTAAGAATTAATTCAGTTTCGCCGGATCGAGCAGCACATGCTTTATCGACTCGCGGTTGTACGTGTACGTGATGTGAACCATTCCATCACTGGCCTGGATCACCGCCGGGTAAGAATATCCCGACTCGTTCGGTATATTCTCCAATGTCATCACCGGCTTCCATTCTTTCCCGTCGGATGAGATTGCAACATTGAGCATGTTCCGGTCTTTCGGCTCTTCGCCCTCGTGGGTCGTATGATTATAAACCAGCAATTGTCGTCCGTCACTTAGTGTAACCGCATCTGTGCCTGCGTTGGGATTGGGCAACGACGTTCCCGTTAGTGTGCTCCATGTTCTTCCATTATCGCCCGACCAGCTTTCGCCAACTACATCCTGTCTTGTGCGACAGAGTATTTGCATTTTGCCGTCGGCATATCGGAGTATGCTTGGTTGGATTGCATCGAACGTTATACCGTCGTTGATCGGGCCAACAACCTCCCATGTCTTGCCGAGGTCGCGTGTGATCTCAAAATGTACTTTCCAGATCACTTCATCACCCTCGGGAGCTTTCATCTCCGTGCTGCTCGGACAAAGAATTGAGCCATCTTCAAGCTGGATGGGTTTATTTTTCACCGGGCCGATAAGGTGACCAATCGTTTTATCTTCACCAAGTTTCGACGGTTTCGACCATGTTCGTCCGTCGTCGTTCGAAGTCATCATCATTCCCCACCATGAACGCGGATCGGAACCGACCTTATAGAACAACATGAGAGGCCCGCCTTTCGGAAGGAACAATACCGGGTTCCATGTTGGATAACGCAGCGTGCTATCCTGTATACCGTTGGTTACTTCTTCGGGCCTGGACCACTGACCATTTTCCAAACGCGACACCCGGATGCCTACGTCTTCATGTCGTTCGTTCGTGCCGGCGAAAAAGGCAGCCACAATGCCTGAAGGAGTTTCGACGATCGTGGAGGCATGGCACTCGGGAGTTGGTTTGTTATCTAACGCATAGATGAGTTCGCCACTGACATAAGCACCTTCGCCAGGTTTTGAAAGCTGCGGCAAAGTCTTTTTTGTTTCGCAGGAAATCATGCAGGCAATGATTGCAAGAGTGATCGTGTGTTTCATTTTCTTTTCAATAACATTCCTAAAGAGAATCCAATTATGAATATCGATGCTGTTCCGGCTACAATCGCCAGATTGGTGTGCAGCGGAGTAGGGAACAGGCTGATCCATGAAATTACGACAATACCACCGACAGCGCCGATCGCTGCATGCATGCTTGTGGCGTTCTTCGAAATGTATCCCAGTAAGAACAATCCCAGCATGCCGCCACTAAAGATGGAGGATAGTGCCCACCATGCGTCCAACGCACTTCTGACTTCCGTCATTGCGAGAGCAACTACGATCCCGGTAACGGCAATTGCCGCGGAAGAGATGTAAAGGACCCGCATCGATTGTTTTTCCGAAACAGCGTTCCCGCGAAAGCGCTGGTAGAAATCGGTAAGTACAACTGCTGCTCCGCTGTTAAGGCTTGTCGACACAGTGCTCATGCCTGCAGCGAAGATCGACGCGATCACCAGGCCGGTAAATCCAGGGGGAAGTACGTTCACGATAAAATAGGGAAACACACGATCAGCCATTTCAGGTTGTTGAAGCTCGGCTGGAAGATCGCCGGGATGTGCCTGGTAGTAGGTGAAGAGGAAAGTTCCGATCAGGAAGAACAAGAGCGACACCGGCACATAAAGCAATCCGCCAAGCCACGTCGAGATCTTTGCCTCCTGATCCGTTCTCGCGGTGATGTAGCGTTGTACATAGTTCTGATCGATGCCGAAGTTTTGCAGATTGATAAACAGACCATAGATCAGCACAACCCAAAATGTGGAGGTCGACCAGTCGAAGTCAAAGCTCCCGAGACTAAACTTGTCATTGGCTACGGCGATGTCAATTGATTGCGACAGGCCACCGGGTACAGAAAGGGCCAGGATGAGGAGGCATGCCAGCGCTCCAACTATCAAAACAAAACCCTGGACGGTGTCGGTCCACACTACAGCCTGGATGCCTCCTGCCATCGAGTAAAGCATCACAAGAAATCCTGTGATAATTATGATCGCGCCGATGTTCCAGCCGAGCAATGCATTCAGAGGTAACGCAAGAAGGAAGAGTATCGAACCGGTTCGTGCGAGTTGAGTCAGTAAATAACAACTGGATGCATACAGCCGTGCCCACAGGCCGAATCTTGTTTCGAGGTATGCGTATGCTGAGACGCTGTTGATGCTTCGAAACAAGGGCACGAAATATTTTGCGGCGATCCACGTGGCGAATGGAATAGAAAGGCTGAAGGCAAAACTGTTCCAGTTGGCCTGGTATGCTTTTCCGGGAAGAGCGAGGAAGCTTATGCTGCTCACAAATGTAGCAAAGATCGACATGCCCAATGCCCACGCGGGAAGTCGTCCGCCACCAGTGGTGTATGCTATAGACGACCTGCTTTTGAAATAGAAGGAGGTGCCCAACACAACAATTCCGCCCATATAGATGATGAAGACGATGAGATCGAGAGGGCGGAGGTTCATTTTGAAGTGGACTGGCTAATATAGTATTTTTACATGCGCACTTTAATGCGCCGTGGTATGGCCCTTCAGCGAATAATGTACATTGAAAGTAAGGGTGACAGTGTAGATAAGTTCGGCGATGCCCGTATTGGCCGTGTCAAATTCTCCAAAACAGGGAAGTCACTTCACTATCAGGGCAAAACGTTTGAAACTTTAAGTGGCACCGGTTTCAAATCAAATTACTTCGATGTAGAGACAGGCGAGCACTACTGGATTTCCGGCTGTAAGAAAAATGGCGAGGATCGACTTTATGGCGAACGCCTCCCAATATTTATAGACGACGATGCCAGGGAAGAGTATTGGACCGAAATACGGAACATGCCTGAAATGAAGCACCTGACACGGATCAACTAAAATCCCCGTTCAGTCTCCGAAGCCCCCTCGAAAATCCAGGCGAACAGCCTTTGATCAGAACACCTTACGATCTTAACGTTGTGGCCGGGTTCGAGCTCGCCGCACGATGTACCTGGA
>DASRSO010000164.1:0-24496 GCA_035656375.1 Cyclobacteriaceae bacterium
TACCCGAAGTTGTACATCGAGTTGATATGAGGCATAAACTCGCCATGAAAGATCTCCTCCTTCTCCTTCTCAGAATAGTGCGTTTGCGGTTGTTCCTGCGATAATTCCGTCGTTTCTTCAGCCATTGGGACGCAAAAATACGGCATTTTTTAGGATTTGTTCCAGTTTCAGGACGGCCTGGTCCCACGTAAATTCAGTAGAAATAAGTCGATGCCCGTTCCGGGAAAGGCTCATGCGAAGGGAATCATCTTCAATTAATTTTTTAATCGCCGCCGCCATCGCAGTAACATCCTTAGCCGGAACCAATAAAGCTGTTTGACCATCTATTGCATAGTCCCTGTGACCCCCGATATCGGTGCACACCACCGCACATCCGCAGGCCATCGACTCGGCCGGGGGCAATGCCCACCCCTCGCCCAGGCTCGGCGAAAAAAATATCGCATGCTCGTTATACAGCTCCACAAGGTTGGAGGGTCTGGTAAAAAAATCCATCCAGTCGGGAACTTCTTGTGATCGTTGATAAACACTGAACAACGTTACCTTAAGTGAAGGAACTTCTTTCTTTAAGATCCGAAGCGCTTCAATTCCGTATTGGGTGCCTTTGCGAGGTTCTTCGGAGTACATCATGATCACCGATTGCGACGAGCGTTCACTTGCACCCTTTATCATTCTGAAGTGCGAAGTATCTATTGGTGTGTTCACAAGTGGCGGCCTCACCCCTCCGAATTTTTCAACTATGTCCTGGAGATATTTTGCGATCACCACATGTTGGACCGGGAGCTTGTATGATTCGTGAACACGTTCTTCCTGTCCCGTCCATAGTTCGTAGTCCTGGATAAAATTTACTTTGAAACCTTTCGAAGGTCCGAGTTCATTGATCGCATATGCCATCTGCCACCATGTACACATCGATGCATCTGCATCGCGTATGTGCCGATCGCTTACCTCCGGAATGATCTCCTGGCTGATCGATGGATCGAGTGCAAACCACGAAGCAACTTTTCCCTTCCGAAGTTTTGATATCAGTAACCGTAACCAAACCGGTGTCTTCTGTTTCTTGAAAGGCCGCCTGATCGAATAGTAAATAGTGACGTCGTGACCCCTCTCACGAAGCCTGTTGGCAAACTGGAACATGTTCTTCACACCTCCAACGGGCTTTGTGGGCAGCGACGGGAGAATAAAATTCAGGCGAGCCATGAGGATTAAAACATAAACTTAAAGCAATTTTGGAAATGGACTGCGGGATGTCGTTAAAGTTGCGCGGAGAGAACGGAGGTTCACCGAGTTTTTCAATGCATATTCTACTATAGTATGCCCCGGGTACTGGTTGTCATCGTACTGTATTTCCCTGAAAAAGAACCTGAAAGATTTCAAGACGATACGCTTATCATCGACAACACCCACAACAACATTGGCATCGCCGCTGCTTTGAACATCGGCCTAAAAAAAGCGATCGATGAAAACTACGACTGGCTTCTGACGATGGACCAGGATAGTGTCTTCGAACCAGGGGCTCTTGAAAATTTAAAACAAGCAGCATTCTCGTGTGATGAAAAAACAGCGTGGGTGTCACCAACTCACATAACTCAAAAAGGAAAAAGCGCACACCGCCTGGTTGCCATGACCTCCGGCAGTATGCTTCGAGTAAGCGCCTGCAAACAGATCGGCCTCTTCGAAGAAAAACTCTTCATCGATTCAGTCGATAACGAATACTGCTTACGCCTTAGAAAATCGGGCTTCAAAATCCACCGTGTCGACAACTCAGTTCTGACTCATTCCTTAGGACCTCACAACGCCGCACGTCGATACTACATCACACGCAACATGCTTTACGTGATGTTTAAGTATCCGATCTTCTTCCCGTTTGGATCAAAAGAGCTGATCAAATCGTTCTTGCTGATCTTGTTTGTCGAAGACGACAAACATCGAAAGATCAGATCATTCTTTATAGGTGTTATTGATTTCTTGCGTGGCCGGTATGGCCCGCGTTAGAATCGCCAGATAATCGTCCTGTTCAGACTTTCACCAATTTTCTTCGCCACCTGTCCGAGGGTAAGGTTTGTACCCACCTTATCGGCCAGTGCCGCGAACCTCTTCTTCGACTGCTTGCATTTCTTGCGTCCCTTGAAGAAGAGTATGATCGAATTCACATAATGAAATCTGAACGACACAACCCGAACAAGACATTCGAAGAACATCTGCGGATAGTAGATCGCCATCTGCCACGAATTCAAATGGATGGCGTGGAGGAACATCTTGTTCCTGTAGTAGATCGTCTGGATATGTTGCTTCCTCGCCTTCGATTTAATACTCGACGACGTTTTGTGACGGCATACGGAACGATGTTCGTAGTAACACTTCCATCCGAGGCGCCATGCACGCAACGACATCTCATAGTCCTCGATATAGTATGGCGCAAAGATCTCGTCGAAGCCTCCCAATTGCAAAAGCTTCTCTTTGCTCACCAATGTTTCGGCGCCGGATAGATACATCGTGTACAAGCCAGTCTGTATTGGCGTTTCCGAAGGCAGGAAGTTTTTGAATGTCTTGATCTTGGCGCCCTGGAATGTTGGCAGCTTTGCCCCGTCCTGGATGCGATCGTCGCCCCAGTTCACGATCTGTCCCATCACGCCGAACGTATCGGCCTTATCGAAGTATGGGATCAAATGAACAAAGTAATCGGGTTCAAGCTTCACGTCACTGTTCAACAGGAAAACCATATCGAACACAGCTTCGTGGATACCTTTGTTGATCGTGGGCGAGAAGCCCTGGTTCACCTGGCTTCGCACGACCTTCACTTGCGGGAATGCCTGGGCCAGGAAGTTCACAGAGTCGTCCGTTGAGCAGTCATCCACGATAATCACCTCGTGACGAACACCACTTGTCTTTAATGCCGTGAAAAGGCTTGGAAGTGTTTCAGGAAACAGGTGAACTCCATTGTAGTTTGGAATGACCACCGAAATACCTTTCGTTTCGACTGGTGTTTCAGTTTCCACAACGGGTATCTGTGTTGGCATCGGCAACTCTTTACGGTTGCCCAACAACCAGTCTTCTTTCCAGAAAGCGACTGTTCCGTTGCCAAGTATTGTCTTCCACTCCGATGTGCTGTCAAGAGCCCTGACCTTTGTTGCATCGACACCCGATACAACGGTGCCTTTCCAGGCCTTCGCTTTATGGAGACCCATGAACGAAGACGAGAGCTTCGCATGATCTTTCAGCACAAGAACATATTCTTCCTTCGCAAGACTTACCGCTTCGTTCAAGGCATTTCCGTTCACGGAATCAACAAACCGTATTGGAGTAGGGAAGTTTGCAGTAATGCCCTTCACTTTAGTGGCAGCTCTTGCAAGCTTGCCGTTCACGATAACCTCTGCGGGTAATTCTTTCTGATGCTTGATGGACGTCAGCGTCTTTTCGAGGTCTGCCATTTCACCGGACGACTCTATGATGAGAGAAACTTTAACAGTGCGATTCGCTTCGAGCAACTTGGCGTATTTGTAGAACACCCAGTGTGCTGTTGAGCCTGAGATCACAAGTCCTTTGTATCCATCGAGTACACCACCCCTGAGAATGTATGCTTTGAAGAAGGCAAAGACGGTCTTATAAATGATCTTGATCACCGACGAAGAAGAACGGTATCGATTTACCTGTGCGTGAATGGTTGAATAGCTCTGGTTCTTTTGAAGGAACTGCGCAATGTTGTCGTACGCGCGGTGAAAGAGGTCGCCTTTGATGGCCATGGTTGTGCTGCCCTTTACCATATCGACCCGTTCGTGAACGCCATCGCCCTGCCATGTGCCTTTGGTCCTGTCCCACAGGCGAAGTTTTTGATCGGGATACCAGCCGCATGTGGTGATCCACGTTCCTTCGAAGCTCGAGAGACGATTAAACATGTAGCCGTCTTTCGTCCAGTTATTTTTTACCTCGAGTATACTTTGTGTTAATTCCGACGATAGATATTCATCGGCGTCGAGCGACAAGACGACGTCGTGTTTGGCGAGGGCCACCGCCCGGTTTTTTTGGCGGGCGAAGCCTAGAAACTCCTGGTGATAGAAGGTCGCACCATGTGCTTCCGAGATTTCGCGTGTGCGATCTGTGGAAAAGCAGTCAAGAATTACGACCTCATCGACAACCGGTTTTACCGATTCGATACACCTCGCGATGTTTCTCTCCTCATTGTAAGTAATTATGACGGCGCTGATTTTCGTCATCACGTGGAATATCTCGCAAAGGTCCGGCTAATATGTTACAAAACAAAACGCGCTATATTTCCGCATGTTCTTCCGGCAGAAACAGAATTCGTTAACCGATCAGGAGTTGATCGCGCGCTTTCGCACCACGGAAGACCTGACATTGGTAAGCGAACTTTTCGGCAGGTATACAACGATGATCTACGCCGTTTGCGTGAAATACCTCTCCGATCGTGATGACGCCAAAGACGCCGTCATGCAGCTATTTGAGAAGCTCCCTGGTACCCTTAAAACCCACGAAATCGCTAATTTTAAGAGCTGGCTGTACGTTACCGCCCGAAATCACTGCCTGATGCAAATTCGGGCACGGAAGGGCAAAAAAACCGAAGAAATTGACTCCCAGGTTGTGGAAAACGACTTCCTCCTGCATCAGGAGGAGGAATCTGAGCTGGAAACCGACCTGACCAGGCTCGAAAAGTGTGTCCAGCAGCTGGCAGACGAACAGCAGAAATGCGTTCGGCTGTTCTTCCTCGAGGAAAAGTGCTACAAGGACATCGCCGAAATAACCGGCTTCGACCTCAATAAAGTGAAGAGCCACATTCAGAACGGAAAGCGGAACCTGAAGATCTGCATGGAGAAAAGAGAAGAATGAGCGATTGGAAAGACCATATAGAAAAATACAGGCGGGGCGAGTTGTCTCCCTCCGAAATCCATGAGCTCGAAAAGAAAGCCCTGTCCGATCCATTCCTCGCCGATGCACTCGAAGGAGTTTCAAAGATCAGCCCCGACGAACTGTCGGCCGACCTCGCAGAACTCAACAAAGCGATCCAACCGGCGAAACATGTCGTCTTCACCCCATTAAGGATTGCTGCCGGGGTTGTTGTGTTGATCAGCGCAGCGTTGTATTTGTGGTGGCCAAATGCTCCCGTTGAACTTGAAGAACAAATCGTAAAAAGCGATACAGTAAAAGAGGCAATCGATTCAACAAGGGTTGAAGAAAAACTTATTACTAAAGCCGAAGAACCAAAAGTCACAAAGCCCAGGGTTGTAAAGGAACCAAAACAAACACCTGTTCCCGACATCACCAAAGTAGACACAACCGCGATCAAAGAAACAGTTACCGACGCGGTCGTAACTGCTCCTCCTGTTACCAAAATCTCCGGCACAGTGTCAGTTGCGGAAGATGGACTTCCTCTTCCCGGTGTTTCGATCCGAGTAAAGGGCACAACGAAAGGCACGACCACCGACATCAACGGAAACTATTCACTTGAGGTGCCCGACAACCTTCCGCTCGTATTTTCATTTGTCGGTATGGAAACCACAGAAGTCGCCACGGCCGATAAGTCATCGATCAATGTAAAGATGAATGAAGACGTTGCACAACTTAGCGAAGTTGTTGTTACTCGCAGTGCCATCAAGTTACCTACCATCGATGGTGTGAAGCTCGCCGAACCCGAAGGCGGCATCAAAGCTTACGATCAATACATGGAAGACAACCTCCGCTACCCTCAACAGGCACTCGACAACAATGTGAAGGGTCGTGTGGTGGTTGAGTTCAACGTCGGTATCGACGGAGCACTGAACAACTTCGTGATCATGAAGAGTCTCGGCTACGGTTGCGACGACGAAGTACTGAGGTTGGTGAAAGAAGGACCAGTGTGGAAACCGACCACCGAAGACAACAAGCCTGTTGAATCTACAGTACGGGTTAGGATGAAGTTTGACCCCAACAAACTCAAGGGCAAGAAAAAACGGTAGATTGGCCAGTCACAATTTTCTCAATAGATTTTAGCGGGATTTTTGTGGACATTGTAGTGCATGTCTAAGAAAGCTACGGCCAAATCTATTCCCCAGGAGATCCTGGACCTGGTAAGAAAAGAATTCAACGCATCCGAATTCGTCTTCAAATCAAGAGGTACCGGCAAGTGGAGCTTCATTCCACTCTTACAAAAAGCCCTTCAGCATTTTCTCGAGACGAACAAAGAAGAGCTCCCGAACTTCATTCTCCTTTATCCTCACGGCCCAACAGAGGATCTCCTTCGAAGGGCCTTCAACCTCAAGAGTCCGCCCGGTGCCACGAAGTCGCTCCGCGACCTTTTGTGCCTTTACGCAACACACCTTAAACACGACTGGAACGGAGTTATCAAAACTTACTATCCCGAAAAGTATGCGTCGCTTATCGACGCCGACAAGACGGAACAACAGGACTCGTCGCCGGCAGCGGCAACTCCAAACATAGAACGATTTGCGAACCAGGTTGCCGACCTGCTTTTGGAAAAGTTGTCTGCAAAAGAAATTGAAGTTGTGAAGAAGCAGATCATGGAAGAGAAATGGAACACCGAGAGCGCCCCCTTGCAGGTCGAGGACATTTCGATCCCTTCATTCAACGACCCCGAACGACCTGAATTTCCACCGAAGCCTTTCTTCACTCCGAAGTTCCCCGCATCGCAGACAAGACGTATCACCGTGCCCGGTTTCACCGATGTGTGGTTGAAAGATGAAAGCACTAATCCCGGCGGAACACACAAAGCCCGTATGGCATGGGAGGTGTTGATCAAAGCCAAACAATACCAGATCAAAGAGATCAGCCTGATCTCTTCGGGAAGCGCTGCCGTGGCGATACAATATTTCTTCAACCTGTTTGGCGCACAAACGGTACTTAAAGTACTCGTCGATCATCGCATAAAGCCTGAGATCAAACAGGCATTGACCGATATGGGCTGCAAGGTTTACGAAACTGATCTCGCTGCGAAACCTCTCACCGGCAAAGAGATCAAAGAGCTTACAGACAATCATACAGGTATCGACATCACTTATCGCGAGATCCTCGACCGCTACAGCGACAATTATTACGACTGGCTTTCTTACGAGATCCTGAATGAAAGTCCTTCGCATTGTTTTATACCATTTGGCACGGGCGACCTTTTCATTAACGTGTTGATCATTGCCGAACGCGAATACAACAACCGCATCTACAAACATGATCCGCGCTTCAGGGGAAACATGAATGTGATCAGCAAGTGCAATTTTTATGGAGCGACTTCGCACAACGCAAATACACGGCTCGACAAACTGTTTTCATATTACCTGCCGTCGTTGAACGAACACAATGACTACCTCCACTCGATGATCGAGAACGCACGCATAGGTTCATCGTCGGGCATATTGGATGTGGAGGAGGAGTTTATTGACGAAGCGTTGCAGATCGCGCGGAGCCAGGGGATCTCATGTGAGCCGAGTGGTATCGCAGGACTGGCATTGCTACTCCAGTTAAGGAATGATATCCCGCACGACGAAAAGATCCTGATAGTAAACACCGGTCTTACCGACTACACTTTGAAAAAGAGTGGCAAAACTACCGCAGCAAATCCGGCCTTGAAAAGCTAGAAGTTTTACTATTTTTAGGGCTTAACATTTTGGTAACTCCTCCTACTGAACCTAACCTTATGAGTCTATTCGTTAAAAAGCCTCTCGACCAGCTATTGAAATCCGCGTCAGGGGATTCGGGTCTGAAGCGTACTCTCGGTCCCGCTAACCTTATCGCGCTTGGTATTGGTGCCATTATCGGTGCCGGCCTCTTTGTGAGGACCGCTCAGGCTGCTGGCGAAGCTGCAGGCTCTGCGGTGGTGCTGTCGTTTGTGGTTGCCGCGGTTGGTTGCGCTTTCGCGGGATTGTGCTATGCGGAGTTCGCTTCGATGATCCCGGTTGCGGGTAGTGCTTACACATACGCCTATGTTACCATGGGCGAATTCCTTGCGTGGATCATTGGATGGGCGCTCATCCTGGAATATGCTCTTGCATCGGCAACGGTGGCGATATCATGGAGCCAATATCTGAATAAGCTCTGCGAGATGTTATTTGGGTCGCAGATACCATACGAATGGTGTCACTCTCCTTTCGAATCTGCCGATGGAGTAAGCGGTATCATGAACGTTCCCGCACTGGTGATCTTGCTTCTGCTCACGATGGTGCTGATCCGTGGAACAAAAGGTTCTGCGATGTTGAACTCAGTGATCGTTATCGTGAAAGTAACGATCGTGTTGCTGTTCATCGCCCTCGGTTGGCAGTTTATCAACCCGCTCAACCACACGCCTATGATGATCCCCGAAGGAGTGGAAGGTCACGAAGCGTTCAATGAATTCGGTATCGGCGGGATCTTCGGCGGTGCTTCGATCGTGTTCTTTGCCTTCATCGGGTTCGATGCAGTTTCGACAGCGGCACAGGAAGCCAAAAATCCGAAACGCGATATGCCAATCGGTATCCTTGGATCACTTTTCTTCTGTACAATACTTTATATCCTGTTCTCGTGGGTTCTCACTGGTGTTGCACCATGGCAGGAATTCCTTAAGGCCGGGAAAGAAGCTTCAGTAGCTTACGCGATCGATACATACATGCCTGGTTACGGATGGCTTTCGACGTTCATTACCATTGCGATCCTTGCAGGTTTCTCGTCGGTGATCCTTGTAATGCTTTTAGGTCAGTCGCGTGTGTTCTACTCAATGGCCAACGATGGACTTATGCCGAAAGTATTTGCAGAGCTTCACCCGAAACATCGTACGCCCTTCAAGTCCAACTGGATACTCCTCGGCTTCGTAGCGATCTTCGGTGGTTTCGTGCCCGTGGATGTTGCTGGTGACCTTACGAGCTTCGGCACACTGTTCGCGTTCGTACTGGTTTGCGTTGCCGTTTGGATCATGCGCGTGAAGAGCCCCGAAGTACCAAGGGCATTCAAAACTCCCTGGGTTCCTTTTGTACCGATCATGGGTATCCTTATCTGTACGTTGTTGATCATCACACTCGATGGATTCACACAGCTGGTAGCAATTGTATGGATGATCGTCGGACTGATCGTTTACTTCACGTACGGAAAGAAGAACAGCTACTTACAGAATAAGAAGTAATCAATAGTTGATCACTTCTGACGTGATTGTGAGGAGGCCTCCGTTGATGTCTGTGCGATATTGACGGAGGGGCCGCCATGCCGGGCCTCCGGAAGGCTGCCCGTCAGACAAATTAAATGTAGACCCACAATACTGATCTGTGAAGTAAAGTCGCGAGGCGTGCAGGTTTACAGTAGAGCCGGCTTCGTTGGGGTGATATGAACAAGTACGTTCATATGCTCTGAAGGTCGTCTGGCCTGCACGATATACAAACACTCCACGCAATCCAATATTGTTTAGCTCCAGGATCCCGCCATCGACACGAAGGGCTGCATACTCGGGAAAACTAAGGTTCAACAACTGGTCGGGGAAAGCGGTAACCGGGATGGGGTCGTCGACCATCTGTGGCTCGCAAGAAAAAAGGAGCGACAATGAAGTGACCAGAAAAAGAGAGCAAAAGCTTTTGATAAAATTCTTGCCTCCCCTCCTTACTAACTTCTTACTCCCAACACCTCCCATTAAAACAAAGTATTAAACTGTTTCAGGAACCTCACGTCGTTTTCAGAATATAAACGCAGGTCGTTCACGTTATATAGCAATTGTGCCACGCGTTCGATACCCATACCGAATGCAAATCCTGTAAACTCTTCCGGATCGACACCACAGTTTTTCAAAACATTGGGATGAACCATGCCGGAGCCGGCGATCTCAACCCAACCCGAATGCTTGCAAACGTTACAGCCTTTTCCTTTACAGATCAGGCATGAGATGTCGATCTCGGCGCTCGGTTCCGTAAAAGGAAAGAACGACGGGCGATAGCGGATCTTTATATCCTTGCCATACATTTCTTTCGCGAAATGATAAAGGGTCTGTTTCAGGTCTGCAAAGCCGACGTTACGGTCAACATACAGGCCTTCTACCTGGTGGAAGAAGCAGTGTGCGCGGGCAGAGATGGCTTCGTTGCGATACACTCGTCCGGGCATGATGCTGCGTACGGGAGGCTTCATGTTTTCCATGAGCCTGATCTGCACGTTGGAAGTATGGGTGCGGAGTAGGATCTCGGGATTCTTTTCGATGAAAAAAGTATCCTGCATTTCCCGCGCAGGGTGATTCGGCGGGAAGTTGAGCGCGGTAAAATTATGCCAGTCGTCTTCGATCTCGGGGCCGTCGGAAACGCTGAAGCCGAGGCGCTCGAACACTTCGATGATCCTCAGTCGTGTTAATGTCAGTGGGTGAAGATTACCAGTCTTGTTGGCAATTGGAGGAAGGGTGAGATCAATGTCGACATTTTCCTTTGTTGTCTCGCTTGCCGATTGCAATGATTCGAAGGTAGCTTCCGCCAGCTTCTTCAAGTTGTTCAACAATTGTCCGGCCGCTTTCTTTTGATCGACGGGAACATTTCTCAACTCTTCAAAAAGCTGCGATACAACTCCTTTCTTGCTGATGTACTTCAGTCGGAATTCTTCCGTAGTTCCTTTGAAACCCTCTATTTCACTTTTCAGTAATGAGACTCTTTCCTCCATTTCTTTCGTACCGCTTTTGCGCTGTTTTAATTGCCTGGTTAATGATGATGCATCCTGCGATGGCAGCCGGCAAAATTACGGTATCCGGACTATTCTTTAAAGCCAGTGCGAGTATTACAAAAAACAGGTGTATCCCTGCGATTATCGTCACACTTTTGGCGTGGGAGAAGCCGAGCTTCAAAAACTGGTGGTGGAGGTGGTTCTTGTCGGCCTTGAAGGGCGACTGGAACTTCCGGAGCCTGAGAATAATGACGCGTAACGTATCGAAAACCGGGATAATGATAACCAGGATCGCCGTGCCGATGGACGACGAGAAGTGTATCGGGCTGTCGGGCGGGAGGAGGTAATTGGCATTGATGAAACGGATCGTCAGGTACGAGAGAAGCAGGCCAAGTACAAGTGCCCCGGTGTCTCCCATAAAGATCCGCGACGGCTCCCAGTTGAAATACAGGAAGGCGATGAGCGCACCGGCGAATGAAAGTGAAATGAGCGCTGTCGAAAAATCATTAGCGCGGTAGAACCAAACACCAAAACAGATCAGTGATATAGTACCGACCGTGCCGGCAAGACCATCCAATCCATCGATCAGGTTGTAACCATTGGTGAGGATCACCACCGTAAAGATTGTAACACCCCATGCAACGATATCGGGAAACACCAGCCCTTCGAAGGCCGAACCATAAAACGACCACAGCGTGGTTTCACCAAACACAACCATGATAACAACCGGCAACAACTGACCGATCAGTTTTTGTCGTGGGGTAAGCGTCAGGATGTCATCACGAAGACCTGTGATGAACATCATCGCGATGGTGATGTAAAGAAATCTGAAGTGAACCCAGTCTGTTAATTGGAGACCTATAAGTTGAGCGAACACTGCTCCCATCAATATGCAAACACCACCCATCGATGGAGTGTATTGACTATGGATCTTATGCTTGCCTGGTGAATCGAATATCTTCCAGCCGGAAAGAAGTTTAATGAGCACGGGCAAAAACAGGAACGTGATCGTGAACGCTGTCGCAACGTAAATTATGATCAGGTATGCTTCCACTCCTTAGAATGCTTTGTCGCTGCCTCTTATTAAACTCACCACTGTCATGAAGATGATCTTGATATCGAAAAAGAACGTCCAGTTTTCGATATAGTAACGGTCCATGCGAACCCTGTTTTCCATATCGACGAGATCTTTGGTTTCACCACGATATCCCAGGCACTGCGAAAGACCGGTGATGCCGGGTTTCACGTAATGACGTCCCATGAAATGCTCGATAAGCTGGCTGTATTCGTCAGTGTGCTTGAGCATGTGTGGCCTCGGCCCCACGACCGACATAGTTCCGATAAGCACATTGAAGAACTGTGGGAATTCATCAATACTGGTTTTCCTTAAAAAGTGACCAAGTTTTGTAATGCGTGAGTCGCCCTTGGTTGCCTGTAAAGTATCCGATTGTGCATTCACCTTCATGGTCCGGAACTTGAAACACTTAAATGGCTTGTTGCCCCTGCCGCTTCTGAGCTGCACAAAAAAGACAGGTCCCGGTGAATCTAATTTTATCAATATCCCAACGAGTGGAACCAGCCACGACATCACCAGCAACACGAACACCGATGAGAAAACTATATCGAACATTCGCTTCAACACCTGGCTCTTTCCTTCGTCGAGCGCGATGGTCTGATCGAGACTGGGCACCTGGTCGCTATCGAACCGGATGTTCTGACTGGTTGCTGAAGGCGGGTTGGTAACGATGCGGACTTTGATGAGTGAATTCAACCCGAAAGCAACGATGTTCTGAAGTTGTTTCTCTGCCTGAACCGGAAGGCAACAAAATATTTCCTGGATGTCGTTCTGTGCACAGAATTCACTCACCCTCTCGAGCGAGATCTCGTCGTTGGCGAAATCCAGATATCCTTTAAACCGATAGCCGTATTCGGGGTTGGCGAGGTAAAATCTTCGGAGGTCCTGGGCCAGGTTGTTGCGACCGATCACCACGTAGTTTTTTGAGGTTCGCTCGTCGGTAAAAACTTTACGGAGGTAAAGGGCAAACACGCGGAAAGCGAAGAACAACGGCAGGAAGACCAGGTACATCAGGGCGATCTGCCAGAAAGTGTACTGCTGACGAAAGAAAAAGACCAGCGAGGCTACGATGAGCAGGTGGATGAATATGAAGGCCGACTGGCTTCGGATCACCTTCGACACAGCCCAGCCCTTGGTGATGTTGTAGGGCGTAGAAACGAGCACCAGGAACAGCCACGCCAGGTTGCTGAAAACCAGCAAATAAATGTTGTTTATCCCCCGCCCGATCCACATTTCCCCGCCGTAAAAGTTCAGGCAGACCAGAATTGAAAGGTTCAGCAAAAGTAGATCGCCCGCGAATAACCAAGCCTTGAGGGAGCCCTGCATCGGGCAAAATTACGCTGTTTTCGGCAAAGAAGGTGACATAACAGTAGCATTGTAGCACGCAATGATCTGGTGCAGCAAAGCAAAGAAAACCACGCCCTGGTAGCGGCCCAGGAAGACCTCGTTCATGCCGTAAATGACGAAAGGAAAGAAGGCAAGTTTTACCAGCGATTGCTGTGTGCCCACGGCTGTGATCAACGGGCGCCCCAGGAGGATGATCATTGCAACCACACCGAGAAGTCCATTCGACAGGTAGATCTGGATAAACTGGTTGTGAGAGTTAAGGCTTTCGAGCGCAAACTTTTCCAGCCCGTGAGTCATGTAATATTTATTCAGCACGAGGTTGTAGTCGCCGGTACCTACACCAAACAATGGGCTCCAGTTCGCACGAATGGCAGCCTCCCAAAGTGAAGAGCGTTCCCAATAGTCGTTTCGAAGCACAGCCTGGTTGCCCCAATAGTCGAGCGAGTTTACAATAAACATCGCGACGAGCATGAGAACGATGGTGCTGGCGAGGGTGACTTTGTCTTTTGTGATCGCTTCGGTTATAGTCTTCAAAATGAAGAACGAAAAGATCAGCAAGAGACTGATGTAGGCGGTATGCCCGCCGGTGAGGATCAGCAATCCAAAAAGAAAAACACAAAGTGGCAACCAGCGGAAACGACCCATCGGGGCTTCGTTGTCGTACAGCCAATACAGCCATACCGTCAAAACGAAAATGATGTAGTAAGCTAGATACGTTGGATGCGACCCGATGATATCTGTAAGTTCATTGAACACGAAGACTGTGCGATCGGATGTCTGGTAATATCTTATGGTGGCATTTACCAGGCAGACCAAACCGGCAACCACAACGCCCAGAGTAAATGCGTAAATGATGTTCCGGATCTTTGATCTTTCGACATCACCGAACTTCGCAACCACTAATGGTATTGCGGCGAGACTAAAACTTGTTTCGAGAACACGGCCGGCGAGGCTCTTATCCTCCGAATACAGGATGCCGAAGGCAAGAACTATAAGGTAAAAGAAGATCTCCCACGAATTGCGAACCAGGCGGTTGATAAAATTCCCATCCCATTTCAAAAAAAATGAAAGCACCAAGGCTACAAACAGCAACCGGGTGCTCACAAACGTTGAGATCGGTATCGTAAACACGAACACCAGGAAGCATGCGTAAACATAATAACCGTAGCTGCCTTTATTTATCATTGCCCTGTGCCCGGTTTAGTAACAGAATCGTGCTGGTGCTGCAGGAACATCGCGTTGAAGAGCGCATAGAAGATAATACCAAACTGTCGTTCGAGAATAGACTCGGTTAGGCAGCACATGATGAAGAATGCGATAAAGGCGATAAAAAGATAGTCGACGTCGGCGATCGCTTTTCGAAGCGGGATCCAGAATGTAGCGAGGTAAACGATAAGGCCTATAATACCGAGGCCGACCCACACCTGCAGGAACTGGTTATGAGGGTTAAATCGTTCGTCGTAGGCCAACTGGAAGCCCATCTTCTTGTACTCTTCCTGTAAGGCGTCTTGCGTGTCGCCGGGGCTAATGCCAATAAACCAGTTTTCTTTGATGATGTTCCAGGAGCTCTGCCACTTCATAAGGCGGACCGACGGAAGACCCCCTTCGCCGTTGCCCATCTGGTTGATCCATTCGGTAGTTTGTTCTACGCCGAAAGTTTGTAGCATTCGCTCACGCATGATCGGGATCTGGTACACGAGGAATCCGAGTGCGATCACAATAACGGTAACGATGGCAAGTCCGCGCAGAAGTCGTTTGGTCTGGTAAAAGTACCACAGGTATCCTGCGCCAACGACGGCCAAAGTGGCGGCAAGAGGTGTTCGTCCCGCGAGCAGCACCAGGAAAACTGTGAGATAAAGGATGAGTGCGTACATCATCAACGTTCTTAACAACCTGTATTTGGTGCTGTTCTCGACGATGAAATAGAACACAATGATTATTGCGAAGCCTGTAAATACTGCCAGGTAGTTGGGTTGCAGTCCAACGATCTCGGTTAGGTCGTTGTACGAGAAGTAGAACCAATAAGGATGCAGGATGTCGTAGTTGTTGCGATGTACTGCATAGCCGAGGCAAATAAATGAAACTACAACAACACTTGCTACGAAGGAGGCCATCACAAACTTGAACTCCCGGCGTGTAAGAGGCTGGGTGGTGACGATCACAACAGTAAACACTAGGAACGAGATTTTCTTTTCGAGCTGGTACATGCCCTCGTCCATGTTGGTTGTATACAGAAGGGCTACAGCGTGGAGAAAATAAAAAGAGATCAGGAGGATTACGGTAATGTTGCTTTTCACAACATTCCACTTGCGCTTAAAGTCACCTTCGAAGAGCCAGTTGGCCACGAGGAGGATGATGGTAAAACGATTTGCTGAAATTGAGTACGGGAACGTGCACGCGATAACACACAAAGTGAGAAAGAATACTTTGTGATGAAGCCTCTGTCGTGTTGATTGCCGTTCCAATTATTTAAAAACCTTCTTATAAAAGTTAACGAGGTTGCGGCTTTCGTAGTCCCACGACAATTCATTGATTATTCGTGAGTATCCATAGTCGCCCATCTTCTTCCTCATGTCTTCGTTGTCGACCAAAGTTATGATCTTCTCCCCGAAATCCTGAATGTCGTTGTTGATGGCGTACAGTGAGGCTTCTGCCGCCGAAACTCTTCCTTCTTTCAGGTCGAACTGAACAATCGGTTTCTTCAACGCCATGTATTCCATGATCTTGTTCATGGTGGAGAGATTATTCATTTCAGTAGGACGATCGGGGTTCACACAAACATCGCATGTGTTCAAAACATCCACCATCGTTTCGTCGTCTACGCGGCCGTAGAAGTCCATGTAGTCGTCGACGCCTTCTGTCGTCGCCAGTTTCTTAACGTCTTCGAGGTCTGTTCCTCCACCAACGATAGCGAAATGAATATCGTTACGTTTTGTGAGGATGTGTTTCACGGCTCCGATGAGCAGGTCAAGTCCTTCCTGTCCACCGATCACGCCAACATATCCAACGAGGTAACGGCGGCCCTTCTTGTGTTTGATGTTCCCCGGTGTGAGCTTCAACCTTCCCAGGGCGGGTCCGCTTCGAACCACGGTCACCTTTTCGGGATCCATTTTACCGCGACGTATTGCGATGTCGCGATACGAGCCGTTTGTGGCAATGGAATAGTTCGCTGTCATGAACGTCATCCGTTCGAACAACACCATGAGATCATAAAAGAAACCCTTCTTGTTGAACTTGGCGATATAAAGTTCGGGATTGATGTCGTGGTGATCGAACACATATTTCACACCAAGGATCTTGAACCACAGCGCAACCAAAAAGATGAGGTCGGGAGGATTACATCCCTGGATCACATGAAATCTCTTCTTGAAGTAGATCTTCCAGGCGAGAACAAACTCCCAGAACAATGCCACTGAATATTCTACAAGGTAACCGCGCGCGCCTGCACCTTCCGTGGGGAGTGGATGGCGATAGATATCGATATCGTTGATGCGCTCGAAACTTTTGGTGTAGCCTTTCATCTTTGGGCAGATGATCGACACGTAAGCGCCGTTGTCTTTCAGAGTATTGGCTTCCTGCCATACTCGCCGGTCGAACGGGAGCGGCAGGTTTTCGACGACGATGAGTACGTGCTTACCAGCAAATTCCGACATAGTTTCCAGAGGTGGTTCGCTCTTCGTCGATCCTCACGAGGTCGATGATGGTCTGCGAAGGTGTAACCAGTTCGAACACTCGTTTGAACTCTTTCGAACGGTTGCCAATAATGATCACTTCAGATTCTTTACACACCTCGTCGATGGTGTTCCTGATCAGGTCAACCATGTGTGGCACGTGTGTTTCAATATATTCCTTGTTCTTACCCAAAAGTCTTGCGTAAGAGACGTTGCTATCGTAGATGTTGAGTTTGTAACCTTTTCCAAAAAGGGTTTCGATCAGCGACACCACCGGGCTCTCGCGCAGGTCGTCTGTGCCATTCTTGAATGCAAAACCCAGGATACCAACCTTTTTCTTTTTGGTGTTGTACACCATTTGGAGCACGCGCTGCAGTTGGTACTCATTGCTCAACATGAGGCTGCTGAGCATTGGAACCTTAAGGTCCATCGAGTTGGCCTTGTAATTCAATGCACGTACGTCCTTCGGAAGACATGATCCTCCGAACGCAAAGCCGGGCTTCATGTAGTACGGAGAAAGATTCAGCTTGGTGTCTTTGGTAACGATGTCCATCACCTTGTGGCCGTCGATGCTGAGCTCCTTGCAGATATTTCCGATCTCGTTGGCGAACGTCACTTTCAACGCGTGAAAGTTGTTATTGGCGTACTTGATCATCTCTGCTTCGGCACTCTTCATCGTGTACACCGGCGCTTCGATTCCTTCGTACAGCTTCTTCAACACCTCTTCACTCTGTGGACACGTTGCACCGATGATCGTGTAAGGAGGACCAAAGAAATCTTTCACAGCAGTTCCCTCGCGGAGGAACTCGGGGTTCGACGCCATCCCGAAGTCGACGTTCAACGTCTTGCCCGACTCGCGGCTGATGAGCTCCGCACAATACGCAACTGTTCCGGGCGACACTGTACTACGGATAACTACTGTATGGAAAGACTTCTTGTCTTTCAGGATCTTTCCGATCTCCGTACAGATCTCGTAAATGTGCGTAAGGTCGATGCCGCCATTTGGTTGGCTGGGCGTACCCACACAGATGATAGAGATCTCTGTGCTGTGGATTGCTTTAGAAAGATCGGTCGTGGCCGAAAGTTTCTTGTTATTGATTCCCTTGCCGATGAGTTCTTCGAGCTCTGCCTCGACAATGGGTGATTTGCCTTCGTTAATAAATCCAACCTTCTGGGCATTGACGTCCACACCGAAAACTGTGTGACCAAGGTTCGAAAAACATGCGCTGGATACTGCGCCTACGTATCCTAATCCCAATACGCTTACGTTCATGAATACTGATTTACGGGCTTTGATTCAAAAAATGATTTGTGCCAGATCTCGAAACTCAAAAGTCCGAATATCGCTCTCTGGTAATTTTCTTTCTTGTTCTGATGTTTGTCGAGCAACTGGTTTACATACTCGATATTGAAATACTTTCTGCTGGCCGACTGGCTGTCGTTGAACAGGTCGCGGGCAACGTTTGCAAGATCCGACTGCAGCCACTGATCCATCGGTGTTGCGAAGCCGCGTTTCTTACGATAGATGATATTGTCGGGCAACCACTTCTTCACTGCCTGCTTATGGATGTACTTATGAACATTGCCATGGAGCTTCATTTCGGGTGGCAGCGACTCAATGAATTCGATCAACGGAACATCGAGGAACGGAACACGCATCTCCAGCGAGTTGGCCATCGACATCTTGTCTCCGAACAACAGCAGGTTGTCAGACAACGACATCCTGGTGTCGATGTAAAGTATCCTCGAAAGAGAGTCGTCGAGTTTTGCGGTTTCGTTGTATAACCGCTCGATCATCGAAATATCTGTAAGCTGTCCATTGATCTTTCTCTGAAGATCCGGGTTCAGCAACTTCACCTTTTGTTCGGGTGTGAAAATGGTATAGATCGCGAGGAACCTTTCGACCTCATTAGAAAAGCGCGACGCATATGCAGCCCTCTTGAAGCGTTCGTTGCGTGGCAACAGCTTCGCCACCTGGGTCATCGGAAGTTTGTTCAGAACACTGAAGTACTGGTTGATCTTTTGCTCCCCGAAATATCTTTTGTAACCGGCAAGTGGTTCGTCAGCGCCTTGTCCTGCCAGCACAACCTTCACGTGACTGGCTGCAAGCTTCGAAACATAGTACAGCGCGGGGATGGTCATCTCGCCAATAGGCTCTTCGGTGTAATGGAACGACTTGTAGAAGAAGTCCATGTATTCCTTTTGCGAGATGGTCATTTCAAAGTGTTCCGACCCGATGAATTTTGCCGACTCTTTTGCGTCGGGTAATTCGTTGTAGTCACCTGTTCCTTCGAAGCCGATGGTGAATGTTTTGATCCGGTCTGTAGATACAGATTGCATCAGGTGACCGATCACGGCAGAGTCGACACCTCCACTCAATAGCAATCCAACAGGCACGTCGCTCATCATCTGCCGTTTCACGGCCTGCTCGAGTAAATGCTGGTATTGCTGAATGGCTTCGGCTTCGGTGATACCGGTCGCGATCTTTGGACGATACTTCCAGTATGGCTGCAGGATGGTCTCGCCTTTGCCTGTCACTTTCAGGTAATGGCCAGGGTACAGCTTGACAATATTTTTGAACAGTGTCTGCGGAGAAGGATTGTAACGGAAAGTGAGAAAGCTGTTCAGCGCCTGGTAATCCATCTCGCGCTTGAATGTTTCGTGCTGCAGGATCGTTTTGATCTCCGAACCAAACAGCAGGCTGCCTTCATGGAAAGCGTAGTACAACGGCTTTACTCCGAAGTGATCTCTTGCGAGCACGAGGCAATCGTTCTTCTTATCGAAGATCGCGAAAGCAAAGATTCCATTCAGTCGGGCGAACGACTCGGCTCCATATTCTTTGTACATGAATATGATGGCTTCCGTGTCGGACGTCGTGCGGAAGTGATAACCTTTTGCCTGCAGCTCTCTTTTGAGATCGGGATAGTTGTAGATCTCGCCGTTGAAGATGAGCCAAACATCTTCGCTCTCGTCGGTCATGGGCTGACCGCCGGTGGCAAGGTCAACGATACTGAGTCGGCGATGACCTAAACCGATATGATGTTGCTGGTCGATGAATACGCCGTCGCCATCGGGCCCGCGATGGGCAATGCTATCGCACATCTGTTTCAGCAACAGTGCGTCGACGGGTTTCTTCGACTGAAAATTGTATATGCCTGATATTCCGCACATGTTACTTTCTCTTCTTGATCAACTTCGCAGGGTTTCCCCCGATAACTGAATACGGTTCACAACTCTTTGTTACCACGGCGCCGGCTGCCACAATGGAACCAGTGCCGATCGTTACCCCGGGTAATAAAATTACTCCGGCACCTATCCACACGTCCGACTCGATCACAGTCTGGTCATACTTGCGGATCCCCTGGAAGATCATTGGCCCTTCACCATCGGTGTTATGTCCATAGTTCAGGATCATTGTACGAGGGCCGACCATTACGTAGTCACCGATCTTTACATTCCTGATCCACGCCTCTTCATTTATCTGTACGTGGCTGCCGAGCTCTATGTCGCGGCCATCGCCCCAGAAAACATTCGACCCAACCGATACTTTTTTACCAACTGCTTTCAGAAACCCCTTCAGGAGCATTACCCTGATTGCCGACGAAGCTTTACCCATTGGGTAATTCGTGTTCGGTAAATGCGATGCAAAAAAGTAATAGAAAAAAGCCGATAACTTCTTCATCGCTTTATTTCGTCGCCTTTACAAAGATCTTATAACCAGATGTACGGGGTTTTCTTTCTAACAACAGTATGGCAGGATAAAAGAAGGGTAACATGAAGAATGCGAAGACGCCCATTTTCTCCATGGTCACTTCCCAAAACACAGATATCCTGCTTCCTAAAATATAATACGCTTCAACGTTCCTGAAGCCGGCACGTTTTAGCTTTTCAGTAATACTCTCAGTTGTGTACAACTGTTTGCAGTAACAAGCATCCATGTGCCACTTCGTATGCTCGGCTGTTACGTATGGCGACTGCAAACTATCGACAGTTGCGTGCACCGATCCGTTTGGTTTCAGGATTCGGTTGAATTCGCGAAAAGCCTCTACATCGTTGTAAAGGTGTTCGAAGACACACACGCTAACTACCTTGTTGAATGTTCCATCGTTAAACGCCATCTTTTCGGCAGTGCCGCCAACGAACTCGGTCCTGGGGTTGGCATATTTTTGCGCCTTCTTCAGGTCGACCTCATACGGTTCTATACCGTAAGCGCGTGTAACATACTTGCTGAAGTAGCGTGTCCAGTATCCATCTCCGCAGCCAACGTCGAGAATGACGTCGTTCCTGGCATCTGGTTTTTTCAGATCGCGTTCGATGTTGTTTATCTCAACCCTTCGTCCGGGGTTAAGCAGTTTGGCGAGAACCAGGAGTGCGTAGTTGCTTTTCAGCGTGTTTACAAACTTCCGGTACCATGTGTCATTAGGGACGAATATTTTTTCTGCCATCTGTATCATTTCTTAAATAGGCTCGGCCTTCGCGTTGCTCGCTTCGGCGAAGCAAGGCCAGGGCCAGGAAAATCGGTCCGGTTACCCATCGGTGCATTGGGGTTTTGTAAGTCAGCCAGCGACTTTTTTTGTAGTTGTAGTACCCTTTTGCATTCCAGAGGAGCGTGTCGACCCGCTCAAAACAGGTAAATACCCGTTTTTCGGCCACAAAATTAACATTTAATATGAAATGAAGCGTCTGCAGAGCCTGGGCCAGATTCTGGCCGTCGATGGGATAAGTGGAGTTGTGGAAGTACCTCGGCGTTTGGTCTTCCGTGAAAAAAGTGTCGAGGTAATAGGCTATGCCTTTCTTCACGGAATCGTCTATTTCGATAGTTCCGCACTGCACAGCCCGGATGATCCCCTCAAGGATGTAGCCGGTATGAAAACCGTCTATGAAGTGGCCCCGGGAGTCGACAGAATAATACCAGGACCCGTCGGCATTCTGGTTTGCTTTAATGTAGTTGAAAAGCTTCTTCGACCGGGTGCGGTAAATTTCTTCACCCGTGTTAACTGCCATTCTTGCAGTAAGGCCGATCAGCAATCCACTCACATTTAGTATCTCGACTTCTAATCCCTCCCAGTATTTCCATCGCAGCGTGGTGTCGGTCTCGACGTAGCCGAGATCTTTCTCCAAAAAAAGAAAGCCCTGTCGCACAGGTTCGAGATACTTTGGATCGTGAAATGTCTCATAGCCATCAAGGAACGCATGCATGGCGTTGATGGTCTGGAAAATATTCGCTTGCATTTTACCAGCATGAACAAACCGGGTGGCAAATGGAAAACGAAGTCCCCAACCCATGCCGTTCTTCACGGGAAGTTGTATTGAAAGAAGCAGGTCGAGCATTTCTCTCGCCTTCTTTTCGTTTTGCAGAACACAGTAAGCAGAAGCGAGATCAGACACCGCTTTCGTATGGATCATTTTTGGAATGAACAGTAGCGGTCGAATGTTAATGGGCAGCAGCCTCACTGCTTGTTGCCACACACGGGCAACAAATTGATTCCTGCTTGTGATCCAATGAACTAATGGCGAGGCGAGTCCATCGTAAGGATCGTACGATTCATATCCCTTCTCGGAAAGATATTTATCGATAGAATTAATCCTCTCCTGGATGGTGGAGCTCATTGAGGTTTCCGGAAATAGCGGCGAACGGGTTTCACACAAATCAAAGTTAGGGCAAGGGCCCCTGTGAGGCTCGCCCAGAACTTGATCATGTTCGGTTTTTCGGCAAGTACGGAAATAAAATGCGGCGGTCGCTTAAGATTGAACACTCTTTTCTGGATGCCAACCTTCGAAAGCAGCTTGGTATAGGGAATCGACTCGAATGAATACAGGAAGTATTCACCCATGTTTTTTTGAAACTCGACGGTCTCATCTACACTTCTGTGCTGTTCGATCTTGTCGAGGCGCTGACTGATCTTATCACTATAGTCGAGGTATTGAAAATTGTTCTCCGAAATATTTTCGGTCTCCAACAGGTTGGTCAGGCTGTCTTTCGAATTTATGGTATCGATCCAAAAGCGATCGTTTCCCAATTGAACGGAAACTACCGTGTGGGCAAACTGCATGTAGCGGTCGTACAATGTGACCCTTGTCGCATCGAAGCCACGAGCGTTGAGCAACCGAACGATAACCCGCGCTCCTTCGCCACACAATCCTTCTTTACATGTTAAAAGAAATCCGGCGTCCTCACGAAGGAATGGACGGTTGTCCATCTTCAAATGTTGAAACGTTGAGGGATCTACGTTGAAGTCCGACTCTACTTGTTTCGCGATAGTTACTGCGGTACTTTTTGAAACAGGCAGGTTGTCAAGGTTGTGCTCGGCGAGGTATCGATCAACAACACGATCCTCATTTATCTGTAAAACAAGAAAATAGATTGGCAAAATGAGGGCGACCCCAAAAATTACCGCAAGCCCAGCAAAGAACTTCCTCTTATCGTACATCATTTATTCAACCATTGAGCAAATTGGCATAGTCGTTAGCTACTGCCTGCTTACTATATTTTTTAACGACGAACGTTCGGGGATCGTACTTGCTGATGTTGTCGATACACCGAACTACTGCTGCACGAAAATCTCCCGACTTTGCAGGATCAAATCGTTCGCCCGTTATTCCTTCGAGCACAGTTTCACGAAACGCAAAATTATCAGTTGCAATCACAGGCGCTTCGCACGACATGGCTTCCAATGCCACAAGCCCAAGACTTTCCGCCTGCCGGAGCGAAGGGAAAAGGAGTATGTCCAGCTCATTAAAAAAATTCACCATTCCTGATATCGGGTATGGATCGTGCTTTACGGTGCCAGGTAACTCCGCCAATGCGGAGGCGTAGTGATCACGTTCTGCACCGTAGTATATAAAATGAAATTCAATATTAACCCCGGTTTCCTTTTCGATGCCCGCTTTTTGCTTTAAGAGGTCGACAACGAGGTCCATCCCCTTCGATTTGAGTAAACCAGAAGCAAACCCCAGTCGGATCTTCCCGGCGTTCCGTCGTTTGTCGGCCTTTCGTACAAACGCTTCTGTATCGATACCACCACTGGGGCTGACATATACACGGCCCGGCGGAAGCCTGAGTGTTTTTTCCGTAGCCTTCGCGAAATAATCGGACGGAGCAAGATGAACAACATCCTTTCGAACGAACAGGTATGAAAGCTTATTCAACAGACCTGACTTTGTGGAGCCGGGAAATATATCGTCGCCGTGCCAATGAATAACGATCGACTTCATCCACGGAAAATGAATGGCCATCGGCAGGAATGAATATGGGTAGTTGTTGATGTAGACGTGATCGTATCGATTGTACCTGGAAAAGAAGAAGAGTCGCCAGTAGTAGAGAAAGAATTGCCAGTATTTTCCGGCAGTTGAATGGAATCTTGAGTCAAGTACCAACAAGTCGACATGAAAACCTGCCCTTACGAGACATTCGCGGATACTTTCAATGTACGTTACGTAGTTGGGCCGTACTTCCGAAGGATAACCGTTATTGATGAGCAGTATTTTCTTCATTCAAGGTTTGTGGCCTTTTACTGTTAACGTAAAAAAACATGCAGATCAAACATAGGTATACTGCATTGATCACACTCGAAAAAAAGTGGCCACCCAAAAATGCGAGCGTCAGGTAGATTGTTACAAAAAACAGGTGAAATGGTTGTTTCTTATTGAAGCGGAAGACCGTCGAAAACAGGAGAACAAAATATATCACGAATCCCACCAAACCCATAAACAGGAACAGGTCGAAGAAGTCCATCTCGACCAGGAAGTTCATGGGGTCTTCGCCACCAAATAAATAGTTAACAAATGTCCAGTGGCTCAAGACATTTGT
>DASRSO010000165.1:0-11642 GCA_035656375.1 Cyclobacteriaceae bacterium
CGCTTACAACCTGCGCCAGTTCGGAGAGTATTCGCGCCGTCACAGTATGGAGATCTTTCTGACCTTGCAACATCGGTGTGAACTTCGCAAGGTTCGACTTCAGCCAGTCCTGTTCCTGGTTCCTGAGCGTTGTTTCGCGCAGGTTCGTGATCATCTGGTTGATGGTATCTTTCAGCGCTTCCAATTCACCCTTCGCATCCACGCGGATCGTCCGGGTCAAGTCACCCTTCGTTACCGCCGACGCAACCTCGGAGATGGATCGCACCTGCGTGGTAAGATTCGCAGCCAACTGGTTTACGTTTTCTGTAAGTGCCTTCCATGTACCGGAAGCACCAGGCACACTCGCCTGGCCACCCAGTCGACCTTCAACACCCACTTCCCTCGCCACCGTGGTTACCTGGTCGGCAAACACCGCAAGGGTATCGATCATCTCGTTGATCGTATCCGTTAGTTGGGCAAGTTCTCCCAACGCATTGATCGACAGTTTCTGTTTCAAATTACCCTTCGCAACCGACGTCACAACTTTCGCGATACCACGCACCTGGCCCGTAAGGTTCGACGCCATCTGGTTCACCGAGTCTGTAAGGTCTTTCCATGTACCGGCAACACCCCGCACTTCGGCCTGACCACCAAGCTTTCCTTCCGTACCCACTTCCCGCGCAACCCTCGTTACCTCGAATGCGAATGAGTTCAGCTGTTCCACCATCGTGTTCATGGTTTCCTTCAGCTCCAACATTTCTCCCTTCACATCCACCGTGATCTTCTTCGACAAGTCGCCTTTCGCAACCGCGGTTGTCACACCGGCGATGTTACGCACCTGGCCGGTAAGGTTTGCCGCCATACCGTTCACCGAGTCAGTAAGGTCTTTCCATGTACCTGCAACCCCAGGCACAAACGCCTGACCACCGAGCTTTCCTTCCGTACCTACTTCCCGCGCCACACGAGTTACTTCCGATGCAAAACCGCGAAGCTGATCCACCATGACGTTGATCGTTTCCTTCAGCTCGAGGATCTCTCCACGCACGTCCACCGTGATCTTCTTCGACAAGTCACCGTTCGCAACCGCGATAGACACGTTGGCGATGTTACGGATCTGTGCAGTAAGGTTACCTGCCATCTGGTTTACAGAGTCTGTAAGACCTTTCCACACACCACCGACACCTTTTACATCTGCCTGGCCACCGAGTTTTCCTTCCGTACCTACTTCTCGAGCCACACGAGTTACTTCAGAGGCGAACGAATTCAACTGGTCCACCATCGTGTTGATCGTGTCCTTCAGTTCGAGCATTTCCCCCATTACATCCACCGTGATCTTTTTCGACAAGTCGCCTTTTGCGAGTGCGATCGAGACTTCGGCGATGTTTCGAACCTGGTTGGTCAGGTTATCCGCCATTTTATTTACGGAGTCCGTAAGGTCTTTCCACGTACCGTCGACACCGCGTACAACGGCCTGGCCACCGAGTCGTCCTTCCGAGCCTACTTCCCGCGCCACGCGAGTTACTTCAGAACCGAATGAGTTCAACTGATCCACCATCGTGTTCACCGTATTCTTCAGCTCCAGCATTTCTCCTTTTACATCCACGGAGATCTTCTTCGACAAGTCGCCTTTCGCAACCGCCGTCGTCACCTCGGCAATGTTTCGCACCTGGTTGGTAAGGTTCGATGCCATCTGGTTCACCGAGTCTGTAAGGTCTTTCCATGTTCCACCAACGCCGGGCACTTTCGCCTGGCCACCGAGCTTTCCTTCCGTACCCACTTCGAGCGCCACACGGGTTACCTCGGAACCGAACGAGTTCAGCTGGTCCACCATGGTGTTCACCGTGTTCTTCAGCTCCAACATTTCCCCGCGTACGTCTACCGTTACTTTCTTCGAAAGGTCGCCCTTCGCCACGGCGGTTGTCACACTCGCAATGTTTCGCACCTGGCCGGTAAGGTTCGATGCCATCTGGTTTACCGAGTCGGTAAGGTTTTTCCAAACACCACCGACGTCTTTCACTTGCGCCTGGCCACCGAGTCGTCCTTCTGTACCTACTTCAAGCGCCACACGGGTTACTTCCGATGCGAAGGAGTTCAGCTGGTCCACAAGTGTGTTTACTGTGTTCTTCAGCTCGAGCATTTCTCCTTTTACATCCACCGTAATTTTCTTCGACAGGTTACCGCGGGCGATGGCGGTTGTTACTTCCGCAACGTTTCGCACCTGGCCTGTAAGGTTGGAGGCCATCTGGTTTACCGAGTCGGTAAGGTTCTTCCATGTACCACCAACACCTTTCACAGTTGCCTGGCCACCGAGTCGTCCTTCTGTACCCACTTCAAGGGCCACACGGGTTACTTCCGATGCGAAGGAGTTCAGCTGGTCCACGAGTGTGTTTACCGTGTTCTTCAGCTCCAACATTTCTCCTTTTACATCCACCGTGATCTTCTTGGTAAGGTTACCGCGGGCGATGGCGGTTGTTACTTCCGCAACGTTTCGCACCTGGTTGGTAAGATTACCGGCCATCTGGTTTACAGAGTCTGTAAGATCTTTCCATACACCACCGACGCCTTTAACTTTCGCCTGTCCACCGAGCTTTCCTTCCGAGCCTACTTCACGTGCCACTCGCGTTACTTCGACAGAGAAGAGATTAAGCTGCTTCACCATGTGATTCACCTCTTTCGATATTCGAAGGAATTCTCCTTCGAGCCGGTGATCACCAATTTGCTCCGGCATTTCTTGCGAAAGGTTTCCCTTTGCCACCGAGCTGATCACATTTGCGATCTCGATCGTTGGGTGCACGAGGTCGGAAATGAGTGAGTTCAGAGAAGAGATGCCTTCTTTCCATGCGCCACGTTTGCTGGGGAGGTCGAGCCGGTGATTGAGCTTACCCTGCTTACCGATCGTGATCGCTGCACGATCGAACTCGCGCATGATATCTTCATTCAATGAAATGATCTCGTTTAGAGTATCATAGATCTTGCCGTGGATGCCGGTTTCATCCACTGGAAGCCGAACGGAGAAGTTCCCGTTCTTGACTTCACTTAGCACTTGCAACAGGAGTTTTCCGTCGAAGACCGTGTCATCTTCGCGATGATGGCCGTTGTTGTTGTGATGGACGCCATTCACACCGTTCTTTGGCGATCCATTTGTTTTGACCTTAGTCTTTCGTTTCGCTGTTTTAGTTTCCATTCGTGGCAGTTATTATTTTCTTGCGCGCTCAAGTTTTGAACGCTGAATGATTTTCAATCCTTTGTCTTGTATTTCAATCAGGCCTTCGTCTTTAAAATCCGCAAGTGTGCGGTTCAATGATTCCGTGGAAGTGCCGACCATCTTTGAAAGATCTTTACGCGGCACCAATACAACCGGCGCGGCTTCTGCATTCTTCGAATCAACTTCCAGTTGTTTGATCAGCACCGTCGCTACACGTTGACGCACCGACTGGTACGCCAGGTCGAACATGGTGTTCTCGGCTTCGTACAGGTTGCTCGACAGCATGGAGATGAATTTCTTCGCGATCTCCTTGTTGGTGTATATCATCGTGAGGAAATCCTGGTGGGGGATGAGATAGATCTCGGCCTCCTTCACTACGATCGCACTCTCGTTGTTTGGTTTGCTCTCCAACAAAGGCACGAAGCCGATGAACTTACCCTCGCCGTGTAAGCCCGTTATCAGCTCCTTGCCCTCATTGTTCGACTTATAAGTCTTAACTAAACCTTTTGCTATTAAATAGAGATAATTGGGCTGTTGGCCCTCTATGAAAATGAACTCCTTCTTCTTATAAATGCGCGACCGGCGATTCTCCGAAAGCTTCTTAAAGTCGGGAAGCTGCTTCGCCTTGTTGAAAAAGTCGTCGATGTCGGCAATGTTGTTATGGAATGTTGTTTTAATGAGATCGTTCTTTTTGAGGCGAAGCTCGATCACTTTCAGGAGCTCCAGTCCGTCGAACGGTTTTGTGATGTAGTCATCGGCGCCGAAGTTCATTCCCTGGCGGAAGTCTTTCTGTTCGGCTTTGGCCGTCAGGAATATGAAGGGAATGTTGCAGGTAGCCGGGTCTTTACTGAGAATATGAAGTACACCGTATCCGTCCAGCTCGGGCATCATGATGTCGCAAAGGATAAGGTCGGGATGGTGTGTTTGAACAGCTTCAATGCCTTGTCGGCCGTTGTTCGCAGTGAAAACTGTGTAACGACCGAGTTTTAGGATTGAAGCTATACTCTCGCATACTTCAACACTGTCTTCGATAACTACAATTTTATGACTCATATAGCGATCATTTATTTGAATGTCTCTGTCAACTCGGTCTCCCGTTGTTCATTCTTATTTCCGTTCGGTAGTATCACCGTGAACTTTGTTCCCTGGTCGAGATTGCTTTCGAAGGTGATCTGCCCGTTTAGCAACCCGACGTATTTCTGGGTGATGTGGAGTCCGAGTCCTGTCCCTTCGATGTTGGTAGCATTCCGCGCGCGGTAAAATCTTCCGAAGATGTTCTTCTGTTCATCAAGGGGAATACCGATACCACTGTCTTCTACTTTTATCAGCAACCGTTCATCGTTGAGATCAGAGAGTACCTTCACAACAGAATCAACACGCGAATACTTTAGCGCATTTGATATCAGGTTTGTCAGAATGCTCCAGAGCAGGTGGTGATCGAGATGCACGATGGCCTTACCGGTGTGCTGGTATTCGATGGTCTGTCCTTGTTTTTTGATCAGATCCATTTCACCGATGAGATCATCCTGTATGTATTCTGGTATGTTGATGTCGTTATGAACGACACTTACTTTGTTCGCTTCGAGTTTTTCGAGTGAGAGGAATTCGTTGAGGATATTGGTAAGGTTGTTTACAGACCGCTTGATGCGGCTGGTGTGAACAACTTTTTCTTTGTTGTAGTCGTCGCCCGAATAGCTTTCGAGCAGGAATGTAGATGCGAGGATTGCCGTGAGGGGAGTTCTGAATTCGTGCGACGCCATCGTTACGAAGCGCGACTTGAGCTCGCCGAGCTCTTTCTCGCGTTCGAGAGCTGCGAGAAGGCCTTCCTGCATTTTCTTCTGTTCGGTGATGTCCTGGAAGACACAAAGGACCTCGTTGACGGCCCCGTCCTTTTCGGTAAGCGGGATAGCCTTAACATTATAATATCGATCACCCCCCCGGGCCTCGTAAACCACGCTTTCACCGTGAAAGGCACGCCTTAAAATGGGGAGAGTATCCCCCTCCAGGTGTGGAATTTTATTCACAGTCGAGTTGGCGTTTTCAGAACTCAAATCAGTGATTTCCGTCATTGAAACTCTGTTTGCCCCGATTCGTCCGAATTGCATGTTTCTGTTAAGGGTACCTATGACAACCTCAGGAAAATTTTGGGCCAGCGTTTCATGGATGTGCCGGACCCTTTCCAGCACTTCAGCCGGAGAATCCGACCGTTCGCCCCCGAAACGCACGGATTGGTCTATGTGATTTTCGAAAACTTCTGTGTTCATAACATTAGCGTTGTATGGTAGTTTGATTAGAACATATGACAGGAGTAATCAAAATAAATCATTAACGCCTTCACCGGTTGTGATGCAGATCATCATTCAGAAATGATTAAGATCACGAATAAGTTCAATAGCTTCTTTCTTCGAGCTATTGGAATAATTATAACCTGAGATAATTTTTTCTGCACAATGATTGCACGCGTTGGGCTTTGACTCGATTTATGCAAAAAAATATTTTAAAAGCCCTAACATATTGTATCGCGGTACTCACACTCTCGGGATGTTATTACAACAAGAAACTGGTTTACCTCGACGACAAACAATTTTCAACAACAAAACCTACACTCATCGAAAGCAAGAGAACGGCTTACAGGCTTCAACCTTCCGATATCATTTCAGTACAGGTGAAAGCCCCCGGTGAAACAACCGTCACCAGTTCATTCAACCTCAATGCACAACAGGCTGGCAGCATGTTTGCAAGCCCGGCGAACTTCTTCATGGATGGTTATACAATCGATCCCGACGGAAAGATCACGATTCCCGTCATCGGTGAGGTCTCCGTAAAAGATATGACCACGGAAGAGGCTCAACAGACCATACAGAAGGCCGCCGATAAATATCTCACGAAGGCAATCGTCATAGTTAAGCTCACCAGTTTCAAAGTCACTGTGCTGGGTGAGGTAAGGAATCCCGGTTATTACTATGTGTTCAACAGCCAGGCAACTATTCTCGAAGGACTTGGTATGGCGGGAGACTTAACGCCGGTTGGAAATCGGGAAAACGTAAAGCTCATACGTCAAACTCCGGGTGGCTCGGAAGTTGTTATGGTGGATCTCACGGACACAGACCTGCTCAAGTCACCCTATTTCTTTATGATGCCGGGTGATGTATTGTATGTGGCGCCCTTAAGGGCAAGGTCAAACCGCTCGAACCTGGAGCTCGCTACGTTCCTGTTCGGCGCATTAACGACAACAATTTTAGTAATGAGTTTTGTACAGCAGAATAGATAAAGATAAAAAGTTGGTTTCATGAATGGGAAATTGGATCTGAAGGCGTTGGTTGGAAAGCTCTTATCGCGCTGGTATATATTCTTAATTGCACTTTTAGTTTTCGTCCCCGCCGCGTGGATATACCTGGCAACAACAGATAACATTTATAAAGTACGGGCCTCACTGCTCCTCGATGCCCCCGGCCAAAACGGGATGCAAGGCGAGAAGTTCATGAAAGGCATGGAACTCCTTGGCTCAAGCAACGACATCGAAGATGAGATCGGTATCCTGAAAAGTTACCACATCGTCGGCTCGGCGCTTCGCAAACTGGCTTTCGGGATCTCATATCATGAGAAGAAACAACTGAACACTGTTGAGGTCTACGACAAACCATTCCCGTTCACCATAGAGCTTGACTCTACCGCCAACCAGATGGTTGGAGTTCCAATCTATATCGAACGCACCTCTGCGAAGACATTTACCCTGCACGCGACCGTTGAGGAAGCAAGCACTTACAATTTCAGTACAGGCAAGACAGGCCAGAGTATCAGGGATGTAGACATCAATTCAGTGTGGATGAACAACGAACCGTTCGTTCATGAAAACCTGAAGTTCAGGGTGAAATTCAACGAGCCCTTCGAGATCGGCAACGACGCAGGCAAGTACTACTTCGTCATTCACGACCTGGGCGCTATGACAGAAGCGTACACCGACAACCTCGACATCAAACCCATCGCACGCGACTCAAAGATGGTGGAGATCAGCCTGGAGGGAGAGGTGCCGGATAAGGAGATCGCCTTCATCAATACTTTGCTTGACGAATATTTAAAGAACGAAGTAGAAAAGAGAACGCAGCGTGGCCTGAAAACTATCGAGTTCATCGATCAGCAGCTCGCCGGCGTATCCAGTGAGCTGAAAAGCGTGGAGGCCTCGCTGGAGTCATTCCGCTCGGCCAACAACATTCTCGACATCAGCAAGACTGCCGAAAATCTCTCTGAAAATCTTGAAAGACTCGAGACCGACCGATCGAAGCTCGACATCAAGCTGAAATATTATGAGTCCATCGCCAATTCATTGAACTCAAATAATCTTGCAGGCATAGAATCGCCATCAACGTTTGGTTTGGAGGATCCTCTGCTGAACAGCATGTTGATGGAACTCTCGAAGATGAACCAGGAACGAACTGGTTTGAAGTACAGCACCAAGGAAGGCAACCCTGTAACCGAGGTCCTCGACCTAAAGATCGCCAATCACAAGAAATCGTTGCTCGAAAACGTGAACAGTTTTATTGGTGCTACCAATAACGCGTTGAGAGATCTCGACAATAAAATAGCAAAGGTGGAGGCTACCGTGAGCCGCCTTCCCGGAAGTGAACGACAAATGGTAAACATTCAACGTCGTTTTGAATTCAACGACAATGTTTATCAATATCTTTTGGAGAAGCGCGCGGAGGCAGGCATCGCCCTGGCATCGAACAATTCGGAGAAGACAATTATCGACCGTGCCAAGCAGATCGGCCAGGGACCTATCTCTCCCAACCGCAGGCTTATCCTCATCGCTGCAGTATGTCTCAGTTTCATATTTGCATTCGGTGTGATCATCGCCAGGGATTTCTTCACCGATCACATTACAAGTGTTGAAGAGCTCGAACAGATCACGGTTATCCCGCACCTGGGCTCGATTGCCCACGGAACGAGAAGAGACCGGTCGTCGACCATCGTGGCTCATTCGAAGAATGAAATCGGTGAGTCGTTCCGTTCGCTCCGCGTGAATCTTCAGTACCTCACGCAGAATCTAAAGGAACAGGTGATCGGCGTTACGTCGTCGATCGGGGGGGAAGGAAAAACATTTTGCTCGATCAACCTGGCAGCTTCGCTTGCCTTGTCGGGCAGGCGTACGGTGATCATCGATGCGGACATGCGTAAACCGCGCGTTGCCAGCCAGTTTCACCTTAAGAACGACGTTGGTTTATCGACTTACCTGATCGGCCACAACACTTTGGATGAGGTAGTTCAGAGAACATTGATCGAAGGACTGGATGTGATCACTTCCGGACCGATCCCACCCAACCCGCTCGATCTAATTGCTCTTCCTTCGATGGAAGAACTGATCAACGAGCTAAAGCAGGAGTACGATACGATTATCATCGACTCGCCGCCGGTCGGGTATGTGTCGGAGTACATCATTCTCATGAAGCACACCAACTCGAACATCTACGTGGTGCGTGCCGGCTATACAAGCAAGAATCATCTTGAGAAGATCAATCGCTTGTACAAGGATCATAAGATCAAGAACGTGAGCATCCTGTTGAACGATGCCCGCACACCGATGAACGGCTACCGCTACACTTATTCGTAAGGGGATGTCGGCAGGTGTAATTGGTCAGCGCATGACCCTTATCCAGCGATTTAAGAAGTACGCTGAGAATGCCTTTTGGTTGATGGCGGAGAAAGGCTTCGCCCTGGCCGCGGGTATGATCGTAGGGATCTACGTCGCGAGGTACCTGAGACCCGAAGCATTTGGTCTTTTAAACTACTCAATAAGTTTTGTGGGGATCTTCTCTGCTCTATCTACTCTTGGATTGGAGCAGATCATAGTTCGTGAATTGTCGCGCAATCCGGAACGTAAGGAGGAGCTTCTTGGAACGGGCGTATTTCTGAAATTAGCTGGTTCTGTTGTACTCATACTTGTGATGGCTGTGTTCATGCTGTTCATGAACCAGGGATCGTTTACCAACAGCCTGATCATGATCATCGCGGCTGCGGAGATCTTCAAGTGCTTCGAAGTGGTCAATTACTTCTATCAGTCACAGGTGCGATCGAAGTATGTGGTGAGAACACAGTTGTTCATCAATCTTATCGTGAGCCTGATCAAGATCGCGATGGTGTACCTGCAATTCCCGTTGGTGGCATTTGCGGCAATCGTAATGATCAACTCGGTGCTGAACGGCGCGGGATATCTTTTCACATACGCGAGAAGATCGGGCCGGCTTCGTGACTGGCATTTCGATAAAAAACTGGCATTAAGCCTTCTTAACGAATCATGGCCGCTGGCCCTCTACGGAATCGCATTGCACATCCAGGCACGGATCGACCAGGTGATGCTTGGCAACCTGATGAACAACTACGAAGTGGGGCAGTACTCGGTGGCACTGAAGTTTATCGAAATATTCGGATTTGTCCCTATGGTGCTGATGAGCACGTTTACACCTGCTGTCAGTAAAGCTAAAATGATCAGCGAAGACCTTTACCACGCACGACTTATTAACTTCTACCGGCTGATGTTCGTGACGTTCCTTTTAATGGCAATACCTATCTACTTCTTTGCGGAAGATGTGATCACATTGCTCTATGGCGCAGAGTACCAGGCTGCCGGATTTTTATTGTCGTTGTTCGCACTCCGGCTGTTCTTCTCGAACATGGGCGTCGGGAAATCGATCTACATTGTAAATGAGAGCATGTTCACCTATTCGTTGCTCACCGTCGTTATCGGTGCAGCAAGCAACATAGGTCTCAATTTCATTCTCATTCCCGCTTACGGCACGGTCGGCGCGATCGTTGCCAGCATGATCTCGTTTACCATCAGCATTTTCATCGTTGACCTGTTTTTCAAGAAGGCTTTCAAAAACCTGAAACTCATGATACGTGGAATGTTGTCATTCTGGAGACTGAAAGATATTGCATGATCGAGATTAAACCCACCACCGAAAATCACTTCCGCTGTCCCGAGTGTAACTCCGACAACCCGGAAATTATCGACATACAACTGCATTCGATCTATAACCTGGGCGAATGTAAATGCCGTGTCTGCAAATGCGAGTTTTACCAGACGCTTCCGGTCGGTCATTGTGTTCACGACAAGGTTTCCGTGCGTAAGGCTGATGAAAAAGTGTATTCTGGTGCCGATCCGGATTTTTGGCTGATCGACACGCTCACCAAAGCCCGTAAAGGCACACGTAGCAAGGAGGTAAGCGTAAGAAAGATCGTTCACGAAACGAAGAAGGAGGTCATCGTGCTGAATGCACTCGATTATCTCTACGGTCACGTGTTGCTTAAGCTCTTCAACTATCAACATCATCTCCGCACCAACCCGAACGTTGGACTTATTGTGATCGTACCAAGGTCATTCGAGTGGCTCGTGCCCGCCGAAGCATCCGAAGCGTGGGTCGTTGATCTTGGACTTGGCGAGCTGGCGTACGAGCATACAGCACTTACATCATTCTTCAAAAAAGAATTCGAACGTTTCGACCGCATCTGGCTCAGCATGGCATGGTCGCATCCCGATCTAACCCAGGTAGATATCAAGCAAATGACAGGCATAGCCCCGTTCAACCTGGATTTTTACAACAGCGAAGCGCCAACGATAACGTTCGTGCTCCGCGAAGACCGTTGGTGGCTGCGCTCGGAATTCGAATACTGGCTCTACCGGTTCGGACGAAGATTTCCGAAGGTGCGGGATGTTCTTTACGCCGTGGTTACCAGCGAGCAGGACCGGCTTGTCAGGAAGACCATTGAAAAGGTCAAAGAGAAATTGCCAAAGGCGCGGTTCTTCGTTACTGGCCTCGGCGACAACACAGGTTTCGGCAAGCTTGCCATGGACACGAGAAGTCGCAAAATAAATGAAGAGAAGGAGCTCGAGTGGTGCAGGATCTATTCACACAGTCATGTTGTGGTTGGCTTCCACGGCTCGAACATGTTGTTGCCAACTGCCTTTGCGGCCGGCTGTGTGGAGATCCTGCCGGAAGACCGTTACGGAAATCTTCTACAGGATATCGCCGTACGCTACAGCGATCGCAGGCAGTCGTTCTTCTATCGTTTCGCAGATCAGTACTCGTCGCCCGATTCTGTTGCTTCGAAAATAGTTGGGATGATCCGCGACTACGACAATTTCGAGAAGAACATGTGTCGCAATCAGCATGATAAAGGAACCGAAGCTGATCTATTTGTGCTGCAACGATGATATCAATCATTGATTTTACTCGTGGTAAAAATTCAATTTTGAGGGAGCAATTCAACTATGAAAACACATCAACCGTACGGGCCTTTACATACACCTGTTCTGCTGGTGATATTTAACCGGCCCGAAACCACAAAGCTTGTCTTCGAAGCAATTCGAAAGGCACAGCCCCCGCGACTGTATGTTGCGGCAGATGGTCCGAGGCCTCATGTTCCAACTGATAAGGACCGGTGCGCCGAAGCGCGAAAGATC
>DASRSO010000166.1:0-25481 GCA_035656375.1 Cyclobacteriaceae bacterium
CTCCATGATGCCCGTCATCAACAGGATAAATGTCAGCCACAGAATAGTCGGCACATACTGAAGAACCTCTTGCGCATTCTCACTGAAGTATTGAAGTATGCTTCCTTCGAATATTTTGAAGACTGTAACGAAGATCACAAACCCGCCAAACGTCAACAGCAGGATAAGGCTGATGAAACCGCCTTGTTGATTTTTTTCCTTGACTAGCTGTGGATAGTAGCGAAGAATGGTGTGTGCCAGTCCGAACTGTGCGAAGGGCGAGAACAGGATGGCTGCATCCTGGATCGTCCGGAGAAGTCCGACCTGGTCCGGTTCAAGGAATTTTGGAAAGAGATAGAGGATGTTGACGTACCCGATCAGTACGCCTACGTACGAAATGATTGTTATGAAAATGCTCTGTCGAACAACGAGTCCCATCCAGCCGGAATAGTTGGAGGCAAATTAATTATTTTTGACGCTTGACCGGAGCAGACGACGTCATTCATGAACTTTATTTATCAAATCTGGAACCTCTTCTTCGAAAAGCTTTATTCATTTTCGTTGCGCCAGATGAACTTCGGGCGCGCGAGCAACTACCGCTCGAATGGGGAACTTTATTCCCTGAAGCAACTGGCTCGCCGATGGGCCGATCGCAACGTTACCTTGTTCGACGTAGGCGCCAATGTGGGCGAGTTTACACTCGAGATCCTCGAAGCCTTTCGTAACAAGCCGATCCAGCTTTATGCTTTCGAGCCATCGAGCCGGGCCGGCGAGCAGTTAAGAAAGCGCATCCCTCAACTTCCGAATGTTCACGTTGTGGCAAAAGCCATGAGCGACCACGAAGGAACTGCCGAGTTGTTTTTCCCCGACGAAGGATCTGCTCTTGCGTCGTTGTACCAGCGCGACCTGGCACACATGAACCAGGAGTTTGGAAAGAAAGAACAGGTGGTGACCTCTACGATCGATCGTTTTTGCGAAGAGAACAAGATCGACTACATCCATCTTTTAAAGATCGACGTCGAGGGGCACGAGATCGAAGTATTGAAAGGAGCTCGTAAGATGATGACGGGCAATGCGATCGAAGTGATCCAGTTCGAGTTTGGCGGAACCAACCTCGACTCAAGAAGTTTTTTTAAGGATTTCTTCCAACTGCTTTCACCGAAGTATAAACTCTATAGAATACTGCCGAAAGGTCTTCGTGAGTTGCCGAAGTATTCTGAGAGGCTCGAGATCTATTATTCCGCGAATTACCTGGCAATACGCCGATAGCGGATCAATGAATAATTGTGAGCCAACCTTTCACATCGAGGTTGCATTCATTAATGCCCAGGTAATAAAAATAAACTCCTGGAGTAAGATCACCACCCGACCAGTTGTTCTTGTAGTTGGGAGCAGATAACACTTCTTCGCCCCAGCGATTGAACAATCGTAAGTGATTTTCTACACGTTCGATGTTTGGGATCCTCCACCGGTCGTTCTTCCCATCATTGTCAGGTGTGATTACATTTGGAAAGGTGCTCGCGATAAACTTTATCGGGATCAATGTGATCTTTTCTTCAGCGGGCGGGCACCCGTCGCGCGTCACCGTCCACGTTACATCTACAGGTTTATTCGGTTCACTGAATGTAATCGTCGCCTTTTCGCTCGAAGCGTTGCTTATTGTTGCCGTCCCTTTAGTTACCTGCCATGTCCCCGTACCATCCGGTGTTGCGGCAACTATCTCGTATTTGGATAGGCAGGTGTAAGTACTGTCCGGCATATCGATTTTCGCTGATGGCTTCTCGCGTACGTTTATGGTTACATCCTGGTTGGCACTGGAGCAACCGGGAAGTGTTACTGACCACTTAAAAATGTTCTCACCTGCTCCCAGGTTTGTCACCGTGGCTTTGGGATCGGTATTGGAACTAAACTGGGCGCTTCCCTTAACGATCGACCACGTGCCGGTTCCACCACCCTGTGGTGTATTTGCATTCATAGTCACGCTTTGTGCAGTGCACACAGTTTGGGTGGAGCCTGCGGTTGCATTGGCGGCACACGCTGGCCGCGGTATCCACATAGCTCCTTTGTTTGTGCCTCCGTCGTCGTCGCCGAATGCACCAATGGCAATGTCTGGAACGCCGTCTTTATTGATATCGCCCATGAAACAAAAGCTGCCGCCGAAGAAATCGCCGTCCGACAGGTCCAGTTCATTTTTATGAGTCTGGTTACTGATCTTATGATGCGATTTAACGGTGCCGTTCTTATTCAGCATTACATACCATATTGCTCCCTGGTTTGTGCCACTGTCGTCGCCACCAACAACCATGTCGCGAATTCCATCGCCATCGTAGTCACCTATGCCAATCACACCGACGCCAAATAGCGACGCGCCTGTGTCGTTAAAGTTGCCATGTCCGGAGCTTATTCGTGTGAACGTTTTCACCGTACCGTTTGCTTTCAGGAAAACGACGAAGACAACACCCGAGTCGATAAAGTTTACATCCGAACGGTGGCCGCCAATAGCGATATCGGGAACACCGTCGCCATCTACATCGCCAAGCCCCGTTAATCCATAGCCAACAAGGCCTCCGGGATCGATCGGCAGCCCGTCTGCGCCCGACACCGTCTTGTAAGATTTTACTGTGCCGTTATTATTGAGAAAGAGAATGTAGACAGTGCCGGGTATCCGTGCGCCAACAGCAATCTCGATGTTCCCATCCCCGTCGAGGTCGCCAACGGTAGCGGCTCCGGTTCCAAAGACGTAGCCTTCTTGGAGAGGCGCAGTAAAGTTGCCCGCCAGCTTGCTGATCTTTTGCCGGCTCTTCACAGTACCATTTTTGTTCATGAACAATATCCAGAATGCACCCGTCTGAAATCCTCCGTCGCTGTCGTACCCTGCACCGACACCAATGTCTTCCACACCGTCGTCATTGAGATCGCCGAGGGCGCATACGGAAGACCCGAATGAATCCTGGTCAAGTGGAGAATCGGTGCTTGTAACTTCGACGCTTGATTTAACTGTACCGTCGGAATTCATGTAAAGTATGATCAATGAGCCCACGAGAATTCCTCCCTGGTTTGTGGCGCCGATACCAAGGTCGATAACACCATCGTCGTCGAGATCGCCGATCGCAGCCGACTCGATCCCAAACTGCGCGCTGATGGTTAAAGGCACGGTAAGGCCCCCTTTCAGCGCGCTGATTTTTTCAAAATGGTCGGGGTACACCTGCGCGCCTGCACTGTGTAGGACGGAGATAAAGGCAATTGCGCTAATTAGAAGGGTGCGCATAATCGTATAAAGATAATTCTAAGTTACTTTGCGACCGGAAGTAGATGTCATTTTAATTCGCATATGCTCAAAGCGATCTATCGGTTCCTGGTTAGTCTCAGCATAAATCCAAAACTCATTCGTGCCAGCCTTCATGGCAGACCATATTTCCGGCGCGACCTGAAGAAGATCAGGGAGCAATTACGTGACAACAAAGACTTCAAGATCGCTTTTCTTTACCCGATACTTCGCGACCGTTTCGACACCAGCGGAAACCTGGGACACTATTTCTATGAAGATCTTACAGTTGCCCAACGGGTGTTTGAGAACAAACCTCTTAAGCATGTCGATGTCGGCTCAAGGGTCGACGGGTTTGTGGCCCACATCGCAACATTTCGTGAGATCGAGGTCTTCGATATTCGCCCGCAGGAAGCCAAAGTGAAGAACATCAAGTTCGTGATGGCAGACTTCACCAACATTCAACCTGAACTCCAGAATTATACCGACTCGATTTCTTCTCTCAATGTAATTGAGCATTTTGGCCTCGGCCGGTATGGCGATCCAATAGATGCCGACGGCCATTTGAAAGGCCTCGATAGTATTTACAAAGTATTGAAGCCTGGCGGGAAGTTTTATTTCTCTACACCAATCGGACCGCAACGTATCGAGTTTAATGCGCACCGTGTATTCAGTATCGCATACTTGTTAAAGATATTTATGCCACTTTATCATATCGATCGTTTCTCTTACATCGACGACAAGGGGAACCTGCACCAGGATGTTCCACTCGACGCAGATAACGTAGCGAAGAACTTCGGATGCCATCTCGGATTTGGGATCTTTGAAATGACCAGGAAATAGCGCCTTTTAGCTAATTTTGAAAATGATCGTTGTTCGGCTCCGGGGTGGCCTGGGGAATCAATTGTTTCAGTTTGCTGCCGGATATTCTTTGGCATTGCATAAAGGCGTCGAGCTCAAGTCCGATCTTTACACGTACATCAAACATCCCTTACGGAAGTACGAGCTAAAGCATTTCAATATCGAATTGCCCGAAGCTTCGCGCGACGAGGTTCATCGATTTACCGGGAGCAATTTTCTTGTGCGATATCTTAATAAGAAGAACAACTATTTCAATTGCCCGGCAGTCTTCGCACAGCCACATTACCATTTTTACGAAGATTTTTTTTCGTTGCCCGCACCACTGTATCTCTCCGGTTACTGGCAGAGTGAAAAGTATTTTTCAAATGTTGCCGGCCCGATCCGTAAACTAATTACACCATCGGCCACCCTCGATGCGAAAAATAAAGACCTGGTCGCTTCGATGGGTGATGTCGAAAGCGTGGCGATCCATATTCGTCGCACCGACTACAATCCGTCGTCGTTCTTTCAGCCGATGGGTCTGGACTATTATCAACGTGCACTGAATACCATTCAGCAAAAAATTGCCAATCCCCGCTACTATATATTTTCCGACGACATCTCGTGGAGCCGGCAACAACTGAAAGATCTTCCGGGGGCTGTATTTATCGATCACAACAAGGGCGACGATTCATTTAAGGATCTGCTGGTAATGTCGTCGTGCCGTCACCAGGTTATCGCCAACAGTACATTCAGCTGGTGGGCCGCATGGTTGAATGATTATCCGGGTAAAACTGTTATCGCGCCACAGACGTGGTTCCACAATACGTGGGTTACGAAAAAGGAACCGGTATATCCCTGCAGATTTTATAACACAAAGGATCTTGTGCCGTCAAGCTGGATCCGACTTTGATCATGGAGCAGGTGAAAAGGATCGTGATGATAGCCAACCCCGGACACCGGGCATTCGACCCGCGCGTCTTTCAAAAGGAGGCACGAGCGTTGGCAAATGCCGGCTTCGATGTTACGTTCCTTGTTCCGCACGAAAAGGACGATGAGCGCGACGGCGTCAAGATCTTATCCGTACCCCGTTATCCGAAAGGGTGGAAGAAGTTGATCACTTCGCCCTGGCTGCTGTACCGTCGGGCGTTACGTCTCCCAAAAGACTCGATCTTTCAACTGCATGATTCGGAGCTTCTCTGGATTGGCGTGTTGTTGAAACTTCGCGGCAGGCGAATAATTTACGATGCCCACGAAGATACTCCGTTGCAGATCAGCTATCAGCATTGGATACCGAAACTGCTGCGTAAGCCATATGCATGGTTTTATTACCTGCTCGAAAAATTTTGTGGGCGTTTGTTCGACAGCATCATTATAGCCGAACCAGTTATTCAACAATATTTTCCGAAATCGAAAACCACACTGGTCCGAAACTTTCCGATCCTGGCACAATTCACCGAGCCAACTCATCCATACACATCGCGTTCTAAAAATGTGATCTATGTTGGGTTGGTGAGCAAAGTACGCGGGGCTATCGAAATGGCCGAGGCAGCGAAAATTGCCAATGCACCTCAGAACATCACGATGACATTCGTGGGTGATTTTTCACCGGGTGAACTTAAAGATGAAGTGATTAAAAAATACCCTGTTGTATGTATTCAGTGGACAGAGACCTCACAGCTTATGAAACTGTTCATGGATGCAATGGCGGGTATGATCGTTCCTCATCCTATCGAAAGATATAAGACCAACTATCCGGTAAAAGTATTTGAATACATGGCCGCCGGCATGCCGGTGATCGCTTCGAAGCATGGAGAGTCTGCAAGATTTGTAGAGGAGGCTAATGCCGGAATTCTTGTTGAGCCGATGGACCCTAAAGAAATTGCAGATGCAATACAGTGGCTGTTGGATCATCCGGAAGAGGCAGCAGCCATGGGTAAACGCGGCCGACAATTGATACTCGAAAAATATAACTGGGAAAAGGAATCGCAATCCCTGATCAACCTTTATCACACACTGTTTTCTAAGAAATAATCCTCCTGGCGTTGTCTTTCGCGAAATCATCCCACGACCGGGTCCTGGTCTTCTTAACACCACCCTGGTAATGATGACACATCGCTACGGCAAGTGCATCCGTCGCGTCGAACAATTCAGGGAGCTCTTTTATCTTAAAGAACGACATAAGCATTTTTGCCACCTGTTCTTTCGAAGCGTTCCCGTTACCTGTAACCGACTGCTTCACTTTTTTTGGCGCGTACTCAATAATTGGAAGCCCGCGCGACAGCGCTGCCGACATCGCCACACCTTGTGCGCGGCCGAGCTTCAGCATCGACTGAACGTTCTTTCCATAAAACGGCGCTTCCAGCGCCACCTCGTCGGGCGTAAATTCTTCGATGATGGCAAGTACCCGGTCGAAGATCTTTTTCAGACGCACCTCATGCTTTTCGTACTTCCCCAGTTGGATAACGCCGTATTGGAGGAGTGTAAGGCTTTGCCCACGGATCAGGAGAAGTCCGTAACCCATTATGTTGGTACCCGGGTCGAGCCCCAGAATGATTTTTTCTTTGATGGGTTTTTTCTCCATTTTCGTTTCACCCAAAGGTAATGGTATTTGTAATCGTTGTTTCGGTTTATGCAGTACTCATCATAGTGCTTGCCTTTGGCTTTGCAAGACTTGAAGAGATCCCCGAAAAAAAAGACGGGAAACTTCACACTGTGACAGTCATTGTCGCTGTGCGAAATGAAGCATCCACAATCCCCTCACTTCTTTCTGATCTTTCGAAGCTCAACTATCCTCCCGATAAATGGGAGGTGATTGTTGTGGACGATCACTCTGCCGATAAACTTGCACTGCCTGGCGTCCGGGTGATCCCCTCGCCACACCCCGGGAAAAAATCGGCGATTACCGCCGGGGTCGCCGCTGCGAAAGGGGAGATCATCGTCACCACCGACGCCGACTGTCGTGTTCAGCCGGGTTGGCTTCATGAGATCAACAAAGGTTTTCAGGAACAAGAAACTCAAATGATCGTCGGTGCCGTAAGGATCGACCCCGACCAAAGGTTTTTTTCCCAACTGCAGTCCATCGAGTTTGTGAGCGTGATCGCCACCGGCGCCGCAACACTCGGTCTCGGAGTTCCCACGATGTGCAACGGGGCCAACCTGGCTTACAGGAAAGATGCTTTCATCCAGGTGAACGGATATCAAGGCAACGAAAACATTGCTTCCGGAGACGATGAGTTCCTCATGAACAAATTCAATAGTAAATGGAGGAACAGCATCGCCTTTTTGTATTCCAAAACTTCCGTTGTCTCAACGTCGGCAAGCCCTGACCTCAGCACGTTCATTCAACAACGTCTTCGCTGGGCTGGTAAGTGGAAGCACAACATTTCTTTGGGCACTCGTGTTTTCGCGATGGTAGTTTGGCTATTTCATCTTTCTTTCCTTGCGATGCCGTTCGTTGCGGCCGCAGGATTTTTACCGTGGCGACTTTTCTTTATACTCGCCGGCGCAAAGATCTTTGTCGAGTCGTTGTTCCTGATCCCCGCGGCAAACGTATTCAATGTAAAGTGGAGATGGATTTCTTTCCTCGTGTTACAATTCTTCTACTCGTTTTACGTTGTTTCCATCGGGTTAATGTCGCAGGTCCTTTTGCCAGTTTGGAAAGGAAGAGCAGTTGAATCGAAGGTCTAGGCAGGATTTATTAAATTGCGTGTTGACGCTGCTATGACCGAACTGCTGTTAAAGAAACAAGTCGAAAAGAAAGAGCTGGAACTCAACGCCTTGCTCGAGATCACGCAGGCTATTAACAGCAACCTGCCGGAAGATTCGCTTTATAAGATATTCAACTTCACGCTTCGTTCGAACCTCAATCTCAGGAAGATGGCTCTCTTCGTCCTGGATGAGATCTGGAACTGCAAGGTCCAGTTCGGTACGCAAAAAAATTACGCAAAGACCCGCCTCGACGACCGTGTCAAGCTGGTGAAGAACATACATCGCATGTCGGAATTCGACAACTGCGACTTCGACGAGTTCGAACTGGTCATCCCGGTTGCCCACAAGACCGAAACGCTCGCACTGGTGTTCATCGGAAAACTCGATGATGCCATTTCCGAGCACGAACAGGCCGAAAGCCTGAAGTTCATCCAGGCGCTGAGCAACATTATTATAGTAGCGATCGAAAACAAGAAGCTGGCGCGGAAACAACTCGAACAGGAGGCTTTCAGAAAAGAGCTCGAGATCGCCAGCGACGTTCAGCAGTTCCTGTTCCCCAAAAAGCTGCCGAACACCGACAGGCTTCGGGTCGAAGCAAGCTACCTGCCGCACGACCGGGTTGGAGGGGACTACTACGACTATGTGCCGATCAACAAGAACCAGTTCCTCATTTGTGTTGCCGACGTTAGCGGGAAAGGAATTCCGGCAGCGCTCATGATGTCGAACTTCCAGGCTTCATTGCGCACTCTGCTCCGACAGACGCCCAATCTTACCGAGATCGTGGAAGCGCTCAACTTCCAGGTTCTCGAGAATACCAAAGGCGAAAAGTTTATTACGTTCTTCGGGGCGGTGTACGACCTTTCTCTGCACACGATGGTCTACGTAAACGCCGGTCACAATCCGCCGATCCTCTATACACCCGATAAAGGAATGCGACTGCTCGAAGATGGCTCCACTGTTCTCGGTGCAATGCATCCACTGCCATTCATGCACGAAGGATTCATTACCGACCTCAAGAACTTCACGTTGTTTGCTTACACCGACGGGCTCACGGAGACATCAAACGAACAAGGCCAGGAGTTTGGACTTGGCTCACTGCAAGCCTACTTCGAGAAGAACAATGCAAAGGATCTGAAAACCATCCACCAGGATATCATCGTTGCACTCGATGGGTTCAAGGGTCGCAATAGTTATCGCGACGACATCACGATGTTAAGTTGTCGAGTGTCGGCGCCGTGAGATTCTATAGAACACCTGCAATCCTTCCTTTCTTTTATCCATCATTACTGTGGAGAGTTAAAACTTCCGAAAAGGAGATCTACCTCACTTTCGACGATGGCCCCGTGCCGGGTCCAACCGATTTTGTTTTAGACACCCTGAGATCTTTTAATGCTACCGGGACATTTTTCTGTATAGGAGACAACATCAGGAAACATCCTGCAGAATTCGAGAAGGTGATAGGTGGAGGACATGCCACGGGTAATCATACATTCAATCATTTGAACGGCTGGAAGACTTCTCCTTCTTCTTATGTCGAAAATGTTGTGCAGTGTCAAAAGCGATTGAGCAACGGAAATCTTTTTCGCCCGCCTTTCGGGAGGATACGCAACTCCCAGATACATGCTTTAAAAGATTTTAAAATTGTGATGTGGGATGTTCTCACGTTTGACTACGATCGCACACTCGCACCGGAAAAATGCCTTCGTGGTTCGATAGAGGCGACACGTCCCGGTTCGATCATCGTATTCCACGACAGCATTAAGGCCGGGCAAAATCTTCGATATGTTTTGCCGAGATTTATAGAAGCGATGCTGTCGAAAGGATACGTTTTCAAGCAACTGTCATAATTGTGCCGAAGAGAGTTCTCGTTTGCCCGTTAGATTGGGGCCTCGGCCACGCAACCAGGTGTATACCTGTAATTCAACAGCTTTTGAAAGATAATCACGAGGTGTTGATCGCAGGGAGTGGTGCTTCGCTCGATCTGCTCAGGATCGAATTTCCTTCGCTTCGTTTTTTTGAGTTTTCGACAGAGACCATCAAACATTTTTCGGAATGGCCAAAGCTGAGGCTGTTGTTCCAGGCAGCCAGGTTCTGGAGAATGATCGACACTGAGCGCCGTGAGACGGCTGTAATAGTAGAGCGAGAAAAAATTGATCGTATTATTTCCGATAATCGTTACGGTTGCTATCATGCTTCTGTTCCCGCGGCGATCATTACGCATCAGCTTACGATACAGGGCCCGCAGGTGGTAAACCGGGTGAATGAGAAACTGATTCGCCGTTTTAATGAAAGCTGGGTGCCCGATTCCCCCGATCATTTGCTGAGTGGAAGTCTATCTGTGAATAAGAAAATAGAAGGTAAATTTCTTGGCCCGCTTTCCCGGATGAAAAGCTCCAACACCACTCATCCCTCGTTTCAAATATTGGGATTGGTTTCCGGCCCCGAACCTGCACGCACCGATTTCGAAAACCTCATCACCTCACAATTAAAAAACTCAGGCCTCTCATACAAAATTGTTCAAGGTCTTCCGTCATCACCAAAATCATCATCAACATCCCTTCAACATCCCTCGTCAAATATTTTTCCCCACCTTCCTTCCTCGCAACTCAACGAACTAATCGAAGCCGCCGAAGTCGTCATCTGCCGTTCCGGCTACAGCACCATCATGGACCTCGCGGCACTTAAGAAGAAAGCAATCTTCATCCCGACGCCCGGACAAACCGAGCAGTTGTATCTTGCAGAGGAAATGCAACGAAAGAAGATCGCACCAACGATGTCCCAAAGACAATTTCACCTGCAAAAGGCCCTCGACCAGCTGAAAGACCATTCGGGCTTCACCGAAGATTATTTCAGCAACACCTTACTTCAAACAACCCTCCGTGAATTTCTGGATTGATACACACGCCCACGTCTTCTCCGACGAATTCAAGTCAGACCGCGCCGACATTATCGGTCGCGCCACAGACGCCGGCGTGAAACGCATCTTCATGCCAAACATCGATCATTCGTCCATCGACGAAATGTTCGAGATGGAAACCAGGTTCCCCGGCACATGCATCAGCATGATGGGACTTCATCCCACCTCGGTGAAGAGAGGCTTCGAACGAGAGCTGTATATCGTGGAGGAATGGCTGTCGAAACGGAAGTTTGCCGCCGTAGGCGAAATGGGCACCGACCTTTATTGGGACAAAACATTCTGGCCCGAACAGCAGGAAGCCTTCAAGATACAGGTCGGGTGGGCGAAGAAATACAAGCTTCCCATCGTCATTCACTGCCGCGAGTCGATCGACGAGACCATCGCACTACTCGACCCCATGCTCGTCGAAGGATTTACCGGTGTGTTTCATTGCTTTACCGGTACGTTGGAGCAAGCGAGAAAGATCACATCGATGGGATTTTACCTGGGATTGGGCGGCGTCACAACTTTTAAGAACGGGGGCATCGACAAGATCATCCCCGACCTGGAATTGGATAATATTGTATTGGAGACCGACAGCCCGTTCCTGGCGCCGGTGCCGCATCGCGGGAAACGCAACGAACCATCGTACATCCCCATCATCGCCGAAAAAATTACGACGCTGAAGAAGATATCGAAAGAAGAACTGCAGTCGATCACAACACGAAACGCCTTACGTTTATTTAACAGTAAATGAATTATACCAGGCAAAGAATAAACACCGCCACACCCGAGCTGCCGAAATCACGTGTGATGATCATTTACACCGGGGGCACCTTCGGAATGTCGTACAACAGCACCGGCATCCTGGTGCCGTTCGATTTCTCACTGATACTCGAGCACCTTCCCACGCTTCGTAACCTGTTTCTCGACCTTACGGTGATATCTTTTGAGAAACCCGTGGATTCGTCGAACATCGATCCGTCGCACTGGAGTACCATAGGCCAGATCATCTTCGACAACTACGACGAGCAGGACGGGTTTGTGGTGCTGCACGGCACCGACACCATGGCGTTCACCGCATCGGCCCTGAGCTTTATGCTGCAGGGACTTCGAAAGCCGGTGATCCTGACCGGGGCACAACTGCCGATCAGCGAGCCGCGGTCGGACGCTCGTGAAAACCTGATTACCTCGCTTGAGATCGCCAGCAAGTATCACGAAGGGAGGGCGATGGTGCCCGAGGTCTGTATCTATTTCGACTACCAGTTGTTGAGGGGCAACCGCTCGAAGAAAGTTGAGAGCGAGCACTTTGATGCGTTCGAGTCGGGTAACTACCCGCCCCTGGCGACGGCGGGGGTGAAGATCGATTACAATATCCCTTCGATCCACCAGGTTTCGGAAGGCGAGAAGTTGACATTTCTAAACAGGTTCGACACTTCCGTTTCTATCCTGAAATTATTCCCGGGGATTCAACCGGCGGTGGTCCAATCGATCCTGGGCACACCGGGGTTGAAGGCGCTGATACTGGAAACATTCGGTTCGGGAAATGGTCCTTCGGCGCCCTGGTTTATCGAAATGTTACGGAAAGCGATAGAGGCGGGGATACTGATATTAAATGTGTCGCAGTGTCCGGGTGGGATGGTGATGCAGGGCCGTTACGAGACGAGCAGGCAGTTGGCCCAGGCGGGAGTGATAGGCGGGGTGGATATGACGACCGAGGCGGCGTTGACGAAGCTGATGGTGCTGATGGGGGAGTACCGGGTGGAGGAGGTGGCGAAAAGGATTGCAGTTTCGATTAGCGGGGAGTTGACTTGGTAATAACAACCAATATCCAATAACCAATAACCAATATCCAATTTTGCGGAGAGAGAGGGATTCGAACCCTCGATACCTTTCGGTATACACGCTTTCCAGGCGTGCCAGTTCAGCCACTCCTGCACCTCTCCGAAAAGGCCACAAAGAAAGGGATAAAATCGCCAAACAAAAGAATATTTCGTGTGACTAACGGACGCTAAAGGCATTATATGGCAGTAATGGGAAAAGGGAGAATTCGATTGCAGAAAATTTTGAATAATTTTCTTTACAAATCACCAAAACGTTTAATTTTGGGCGACTTCAAAGTTATCTTAAACCTTAAACCATGAAAAAACAACTCGCTATTCTCGCATTTGTAGGAGCTTTTCTGCTCGTTGCCGCGACCGCATTCGCGCAAGATCCTGCAGGTGCAACCGAAGCCCCCGCTGGGGATCAATCATTCCACCAACTGGTAAAAGATTGGTTCATCGATGGTGGTGTGGCATTTATGTGGCCCATCCTGATCACATTCGTTATTGGTCTGGCCATAGCAATTGAGCGTATCATCACACTCAACCTTGCAAGAACAAACACAAAGAAACTTTTACTTAGAATCGAAGACGCCCTTGCAAAAGGTGGTGTTGACGCAGCTAAGGAAGTCACAAAAAATACTCGTGGCCCTGTTGCTTCTATCTTCACACAAGGCCTTATGAGGGCTAACGAAGGTGTTGACATGGTTGAAAAATCAGTTACATCTTACGGTGGTGTTGAAATGGGTAAACTCGAAAGAGGTCTTATCTGGATTTCACTTTGTATCTCACTCGGACCAATGCTCGGATTCTTCGGAACTGTTGTTGGGATGGTGCAGGCCTTCGACGCGATCCAGGCAGCCGGTGATATCTCTCCCCAGGTTGTTGCGTCAGGTATGAAAGTCGCTCTTATCACAACTGTCGGTGGTCTTGTCGTAGGTATGGTGCTCCAGGTGTTGTATAACTACCTCGTGTCTACTATCGACGGCCTCGTGAACAGCATGGAAGACGCTTCTATCTCACTGGTTGACATTATCGTAAAGCATAACCTGAAAAAGTAATTAGCATGGATATCATCGACATCGGACTATACGTTAACGATATCCTTCTGATTGTAGCTATTGCTGCTCTCATCCTGCTCGAGATCTTCAACCTTGTTAAAGATCCCAAAGCTCTGATGTTTACAGGGATACTTATCGTAGGACTCGTTGCACTATTCTTCATCTGCTACAGCGTTTCTTCTTCGGAAGTAACGATCAAGTATTCGGCGGCGGGCGTCGATGCTGGCAGTTCCCAACTTATCGGGGCCGGCCTCATCATGCTCTACGTCTTCCTGTTCGTCTCGATAGCAGCAATGGTTTTATCAGAGGTATATAAACTCTTCAAATAATGGCACGTGCGACTCCGGAAATTCCCAACGCATCCATGGCGGATATCGCGTTCTTGCTCCTTACCTTCTTCCTGGTAACGACAACGATCTCGAACGACCGTGGATTGAGCTTGTCGCTCCCACCTCCTCCGGATCCAAATGCGCCGGAAACTAAATTCCAGCAGCATAACCTGTTCACTATCCAGCTGAACTCGTCTGACGCCCTTCTCGTGGAAGGAAATCCCATGGGGAACGTAGACGGACTCAAAGAGGAAATCAAAAAGTTTATCCTGAACAGAGGTGCAGATCCCGAGCTTTCTGACAGCCCCGAAAAAGCAATTGTTTCATACAAAACTGACAGGGGAACAAGTCAGAAACGTTTCGTCGAGATCCTCGACATCATCCAGAATGCCTATTACGATATTTGGGCAGACCGCGCTGGTGTAACAAACAAGAGGTTCCGCGAAGCAGCTTCAGATCTTACGAACGACGAAAATAAAGCGATCTACGACAAGGGGCTCGGCAAACGCGCCGACGGAACTAACGAAATCCCCATGGCGATCTCGATTGCTGAACCGACGAAAATCGGTGGCTAAAACAAGAATGAACAATGGCAAAGTTTAAGAAAAAAGCACAAACAAAGCAGGAGATCCCAACATCGTCGATGCCCGACGTGGTGTTCATGCTCCTGTTCTTCTTCATGGTGACTACTCAGCTGAGGAAAACATCCATCGAAGTTTATCAGCGCATCCCTGAGGCCACGCAGTTGCGTAAGCTCATCAGGAAATCGCTGGTTGCTGAATTGTATATCGGCGCTCCCAAGAAACAGGAGCAGTACGGTACTGAGCCGAAGATCCAGGCAAACGATGCGTTCATCGACACCAAGGACATCATTCAGTGGGTTAACACCCAGAAAGATAACCTTGCTGAAAACGAACGCGACCAAATGACGGTGTCATTAAAGGTCGACAGCGAAGCAAAACGCGGCATCCTCGCCGACGTGGAAACAGAGCTCCGGAAGGGCAATGCCCGAAAGGTGCTTTACACCACTCGTGAAAAAGGTGCCGTTGTCGAATAGTAAGTTGTTTTTCATGTTTTCATAAATTGGGTCCTGGTTAAAAGCCAGGACCTTTTTTTTGTTGTGACACCCCCCACAATAATCCCCGACCAGCCCCGGCTTATCCGGGCATGGTGCATGTACGATTGGGCCAACTCGGTCTACAATCTCGTCATCACTACAACATTTTTCCCAATCTACTTTCTCGGCGTTACCCGATCCGCCTACGGCGAAGACACCGTCCCTTTCTTTGGATTCATCTTCAAGAACTCCCCACTGTACCAATACACCCTGGCAACTGCGTATCTCTCGATCGCCCTATTGCTCCCCATACTCTCATCGATAGCCGACTCCAGGGGAAGCAAAAAGAACTTCATGAGATTCTTCTGCTATCTCGGCGGCCTCGGTTGTATCGGGCTGTTCTGGTTCAAAGGAGCGGCGCCGAGCGTTGAGTGGGGACTGTTTTGTTTCGTGTGCGCAACGATCGGCTATTGCGGCAGCCTGGTCTTCTATAACTCTTACCTCCCCGAGATCGCGTCGAATGAAAACCAGGACCGGGTGAGCGCCAGGGGTTTTGCCATGGGCTACGCGGGCGCTGTCATACTCCAGTTGATCGGCTTTGCACTCGTGATCTACTTCACTGGCAATGGCGATAAAACTTCCGGGCCCCTAATCACATTTCTCCTCGTTGGATTGTGGTGGATAGGCTTTGCGCAGATCACATTCATGAGGCTGCCCGATCCTCCCAAACGCCCCGTGAAAGACGGCCATAACTTCTGGGTCGACGGGTTTCGTGAACTGAAAAAGGTCTGGAATAAACTTAAAACACTTCCGAAACTGCGCTCATACCTCGCATCGTTCTGGTTCTACAGCATGGGAGTCCAAACGGTAATGCTCGCCGCCACGATCTTCGGTCAGAAGACGCTGGGATTACCTTCCGATCGTCTGATCATAAGTATTGTGCTGATCCAACTGGTAGGCATTGCGGGAGCGTTCCTGATGTCGCGACTGTCGCGGTCGTTCGGAAACCTGAACGTCCTCATGGGTGTGGTATCGTTCTGGGTGGTAATATGTGTATCGGCATACATGATCGCCAACCATAAAGAATCGGGGCACGACGTGGAGTATCTGTTTTACGTGATCGCCGTCTGCGTTGGGCTGGTCATGGGAGGCATCCAGGCGTTGAGCCGCAGTACGTACAGCAAGATGATGCCCGAAACTGAAGACACCGCTTCGTTCTTCAGCTTCTACGACGTTACCGAGAAGCTCGCCATCGTGATTGGAACATTTACGTTTGGCTACATCGACGATATTCTTGGTATGAAGAATTCGGTGCTCGCGCTGATCGTATTTTTCGTATTGGGATTTATTGGCCTGGTGTTCACCAATCGTATCAAAACGCAGGAAAGTCCGTCGCAAACTTAGCGTCTTCTCCTGCTTTCGGAGCGGGGCAGCAATAGTGCACCATACCGTTTGTAACTGCCAGGAATGTTGCCCCAATCGTCATGTTGTAAACCGCTATCTGGTTGAAGGCTGCTTGCGTCAGTTTTATCACGGGCGACTTACATTCGATCAACATCCACGGCTTTCCGTCACGGTTCCTTATTAGGATGTCGGATCTTTTTTGAAGACGGTTATACGCCAGCGCACCTTCTATCCTGAACAGAGATCGCGGGTACTTGAGGTCGTTTATCAGGAAGTGAATAAAGTGTTGTCTTACCCATTCCTCCGGCGTGAGCACCACGTATTTTTTTCGAATGATGTCGAAAATATATACTTTGCCTTCCTCTTTCTTCAAGGACAGTGCCGCTTCAGGAAGATTTAGTTTATACACGCTTCAAATATAACCATGAAGAGCAAACAGGAAATAGTAGAAAACTGGCTGCCACGGTACACCGGCATGCCGCTCGAATCGTTCAGTAAATATATTTTACTTACCAACTTCGACAACTATGTGAAGCTCTTTGCCGAGTGGCACAACGTTCCCGTTTATGGTGTCGACCGCGCCTTTCGCTGCGCAACGGCCGAAGGCATCACGATCATAAACTTCGGTATGGGAAGTCCCAATGCGGCAACGGTGATGGACTGTCTTACTGCGATCAAACCGGAAGCGTGCCTTTTCCTGGGTAAGTGCGGAGGCCTTAAGAACAAGAATCATATTGGCGATTTTATTCTGCCTATCGCAGCGATCAGGGGAGAGGGTACCTCGAATGACTATTTCCCGCCGGAAGTTCCTTCACTGCCAGCATTCGCTTTGCAGAAAGCAACGTCTACAACCATCCGCGATTACAACCAGGACTATTGGACAGGCACCGTTTATACAACGAACCGTCGCGTGTGGGAGTGGGATGAGAGCTTTAAAGAATACCTGACACGCATTCGTGCGATGGCGATCGATATGGAAACGGCAACGATCTTTTCAACAGCTTTCTATAACGAGATTCCCGCCGGCGCATTGCTGCTGGTGTCGGACTCGCCGATGAGCCCCGAAGGAGTAAAGACCGAAGTTAGTGATAAGCATGTTACCACTAACTTCGTTGAGTTACATATCAAGATTGGAATTGGCGCGTTAAAGCAATTAATAAATAACGGCCTTACTGTAAAACATCTACAGTACTGAAGCTACATCCGTGAAAGGCAGGTTGAAAGCATCTGCTACTGCTTTGTAAACAACTTTTCCGTTGATCACATTCAATCCCTTGCGAAGGTCTTCATTTTCCTGTGCGGCCTTCTTCCAGCCTTTGCCCGCAAGTTTGATTGCATAAGGCAACGTTGCGTTTGTAAGCGCGAGCGTTGAAGTATAAGGAACAGCACCAGGCATGTTAGCAACACAGTAGTGTACAACATCGTCGATGATGTATGTAGGATTCTCGTGCGTCGTAGGCTTGCAGGTTTCGATACATCCACCCTGGTCAACAGCAACGTCGACAAGAACAGTACCCGGTCTCATGCTCTTCAGCATGTCGCGAGTGATAAGCTTCGGAGCTTTTGCACCTGGGATCAACACGGCACCGACGATGAGGTCGTGTGTCTTCACGAGATCGCGGATCACGTATTCGTTCGATACCATTGTGTGAACGTTCTTCGGCATCACGTCGTCGAGATAACGGAGACGATTGATGTTTACATCGGTGATCGTAACATCGGCGCCCATACCCGCAGCGATCTTCGCAGCATTCGTGCCAACAACACCACCACCGAGGATCAATACTTTTGCAGGCATCACACCGGGAACACCACCAAGCAATATCCCTCTTCCTTTCAAGGGCTTCTCGAGATACTTGGCACCTTCCTGTATCGACATACGTCCGGCAACTTCACTCATTGGTACGAGCAACGGCAGACTGCCATCGTTGCGTTCAACAGTTTCGTAAGCAAGACACACCGCACCTGTTTTGATCATCGCGTGCGCCAGCGGTTCGTACGATGCGAAGTGAAAATATGTGAATACAAGCTGATCTTTACGGATAAGCTCATACTCCTGCTCGATTGGTTCTTTTACTTTAATGATCATTTCGGCAGTACTGAAAACTTCTTCAGCTTTCGAGAGGATCTTTGCGCCAGCGCCAGCATATTCGTCGTCGCTGAAACCGCTTCCATCACCTGCCTTGGTTTGTATGTAAACCGTATGGCCACGCTTCACGAGCTCTTGTGTGCCCGCTGGTGTTAGCGCAACCCTGTTTTCGTTGTTCTTAATTTCTTTAGGAACGCCGATGATCATTTTTATTAAAGTTTAGTTCTTAATTGGATTTAAAGCCTTAAAATAGGCTCGCAAATATAATGGAAAACACATCTGTTTTTGCATTCTATGGATCGCTGCGAAGAGGCATGGAGAACCACTCTCTGCATGCCGCCCATTTAAAATACCTGTTTTCCGCACGCCTTGCAGGCTACAAGCTCTATTCACGCGGCAAATTCCCAGTAGCAGTAAAATCATCTGCCACTGACTCTATCGTTGTAGAGGTGTTTAAGATCAACGATGAATCAACTCGCGAAATGATTCACAAACTCGAAATGGACGAAGGGTATTACCTGGAAAAGATAGCCATCGATAAGATCGACGTCGGCATCTACCTGGTTCAGGACGCGGGAAATTATCAGCATGTTGACGGAGGCGATTGGGTAAGTTTCTTTCGTCAAAAAGACTAATAAAAGTATAATATTGGGTGTCGGCCGGAGGCTTTGATGCACCGTTCGAATTTCTTTATTTTTGACTCGAAAATTCAAACGTTTGAATGAGCACTTCCAAGGCCATTGTCGTCGCTAAATCGGAAAAAAAAGCCATCTCGGTGCTGGCCGACTTCCGACTTGCCTGCGAAAGCAGGGAAGCGAGCTTGCTTGGCCGTAAAGAAGTGTTCCTCGGAAAAGCCAAGTTCGGCATCTTCGGCGATGGCAAAGAGATCGCACAGATCGCCATGGCAAAAGTTTTCCGCGACGGCGATCATAGAGCCGGATATTATCGCGACCAAACATTCATGCTCGCAATTAACGAGCTCACTCTCGAACAATATTTCGCACAGCTATACGCACATACCGACGTTGTCGCAGACCCCGCTTCTGCCGGTCGACTGATGAATGGCCACTTCGCTACCCGCATGGTCGACGAGAACGGTGCACTGAAAGAACTTTCAAAGTTGAAGAACAGCAGTTCCGATGTTTCTCCAACTGCCGCGCAAATGCCGCGTCTTCTCGGTCTTGCATATGCTTCAAAACTCTTCAGGGAAAATCCCGAGCTCGCGAAATTCAAAGACCTATCAACCAACGGAAATGAAATAGCTTTCGGTACGATCGGCAATGCTTCAACTTCCGAAGGAATGTTCTTCGAAGCGATCAACGCCGCAGGTGTTTTGCAAGTCCCCATGCTCACTTCAGTGTGGGACGACGACTATGGCATTTCCGTACCCAACGAATACCAGACCACCAAAGGAAGTATCTCTAAAATACTCGAAGGCTTTCAGCGCAATGAAACCGACAAGGGCTTCGAAATATTTACAGTGAAAGGATGGGACTATGAAGGACTTTGCGACGTCTATCGCCGCGCTGAAAAAGTTTGCCGCGAACAACACGTACCCGTGATCATTCACGTCAACGAGATGACTCAACCACAAGGTCACTCGACTTCCGGTTCACACGAACGCTACAAGTCGAAAGAACGCCTTAAGTGGGAAGCAGACTTCGATTGTATCGTTAAGCTTCGTGAATGGATCATCGACCAGGGGTATGGTACGGCCGACGAGGTGGATCGCATCGCGAAGGAAGCTAAAACAAGAGCAAGACAGGCCCGCGATAACGCATGGAAAGCTTTCGTGGCCGACATGAATGTCGATCACCAGTCGCTGCTTAAAATCCTTACTGCCGCCATCGAGATCAATCCCGACGTAGAAGACATCAAGCTCACGCTTCAGAAAACTATCAACTTCATGCGCATGGACGACGCGAAAGCCGCGAAAGCTGCCTTCCGCCTCATTCGTGATTCAGATTCTCCCGTGAGAACAGAACTCGCCGCATGGATACGCCGTACCGCCGCTGAGAACTTCGATCGTTACAGCTCACATCTTTATAGCCAGTCCGACTGGTCAGCTCTGAAAGTTACCCAGGTCGACGCAGTTTATTCCGACAGCTCACTGGTTGTAGATGGTCGCGAAGTTCTCCGTGCATGCTTCGAAGCAGCACTGAAGAGAGATCCCCGCGTGTTCGCCTTTGGTGAAGACGTAGGCAAGATCGGTGACGTAAACCAGGGCTTTGCCGGACTGCAGAAAGAATTCGGAGAACTCCGTGTAACTGATACCGGCATCCGCGAATGTACGATCGTCGGCCAGGGCATTGGCGCCGCTCTTCGCGGACTTAAACCCATCGCCGAAGTTCAATATCTTGACTATCTCCTTTACGCTGTACAGATACTTTCCGACGACCTCGCTTGCCTGCAATACCGTACCCGCGGAGGTCAGAAAGCTCCGTTGATCATTCGCACCCGTGGTCACCGCCTCGAAGGCGTATGGCACGCAGGTTCGCCCATCGGCATGATCCTGGGAAGTCTACGCGGTATTTTCCTGCTCGTACCCCGCAACATGACACAGGCTGCCGGCATGTACAACACCATGCTTCAGTCCGACGATCCAGCGCTCATCATCGAGTGTCTCAATGGCTATCGCCTCAAAGAACGCATTCCCGATAACATCGGCGAGTTCACAGTACCTCTCGGTATTCCCGATATTCTTCGCGAAGGGGAGGATGTTACCATCGTTACCTATGGTTCGATGTGCCGCATCGTTATGGAAGCTGCGGAAGACCTTTCGAAGGTCGGTATCTCTTGTGAAGTCATCGATGTTCAGACATTGTTGCCCTTCGATATCAACCACGTGATCGTAGATTCTATAAAGAAGACCAACCGTGTGATCTTCGCCGACGAAGATGTACCTGGTGGGGCAACTGCTTTCATGCTTCAGAAAGTTTTAGAGGAACAAGGAGCATACAAGTATCTCGATTCGAAACCACGGACGATCGCTGCAAAAGAACACCGTCCTGCTTACGGAAGCGATGGCGATTACTTCAGCAAGCCGAACCCGGAAGATGTGTTCGATGTGGTTTACGAGATGATGGGAGAGGCAGATCCTTCCCGCTTCAAGCCGCTTTACTAATCAATTAAAAGTTAAAGTCGTTCGTGTAGATCACGTTGCTCTTGTTGAGAGCGCGATCTTCGATGTACACTTTCAGGCGAAGTGTCTTCGATCCGAAGATGATCTTGAAGAAAGGAGAGGGCATCGAGTAACGGATCTCGCCTTCGAGAGGTGAGTCTACAACTCCAGGTTCCTGCAACAACGGAAATCTTCCGTTAAAACCCTGCACTTCGCACGAAGGGTAGGTGAGGAAGTCACTCCAGTTGAAAGGAACGTAAGGGTCCGGGTCGTTCACCATGCCTGTTTTGGTCTGGAACTCGACAAAGATGTTGCTGTAGTGAGGATTTAAGGTAAAGTAAACCTGTTCGACAATTTTACCGTTTGCGTCGCGAACAACGTCCCAGTTCGTGCAGTTGTAAGGCTTCACAAAATCTTTCAATGTATCGTAAGGCGGAGTTGCGCGGTCTTTGATGTCGATGTAGTGATCCACCTGGCTCAGTTCGAAATCGAAGCATTTGTGGGCGCTGGCGTAGGGCGCACATTGGGGCATTACTTTCAGATCGAGCGGAGTTTTCACGTAGTACCACCGGTCGTTGAACGGCGGCATTGTTTCGTTAGGGGAAAGCCCGAGGTTTCCATCCCCGTCCTTGAATCTGAGTACCAATACGAGAGAGTCGGGCGTTACTCCTGTTGAAGGATCATCGGGTACGTTAACGAAGTTGAGGCTTTTGAAAATGATCTCCGGTACGTCGGGGTATTCGGGCGGATCGAAGCACGAGGCGATGCCCACACTGCAAAAAACCATCAGCACCAGCCGCCGGAACATCTTCATTATTATAATTTTACAAAGTGAAAATTAGTCAAACCCTTGGAGAATTTTGAGAGTTTTGAGCAAGTTTTATACGACGTAAACGAACAGACATTCGATGAAATTGCCTTGAAACTCTTTCAATTTCAGGCAAAATACAATCCGGTTTATTCGCAGTACATCAGGTTCCTCGGTGTAAATCCGTTGTTGGTCGGCAATGTGGATGATATCCCGTTTTTACCGGTATCGTTTTTCAAAAATCACACGATCAAGACTGGTGTATGGCAAGCAGAAACCACGTTTACGAGCAGTGGCACGACTGGTATGATTTCGTCACGGCATGAGGTTTATAACCTTCAGTTTTATCTCGATAATGCTGCGCGTTGTTTTTCTTTTTTCTATGGTAATCCTTACGAATACAGCATGTTGGCACTGTTGCCTTCGTATGCCGAGCGCAGCGGGTCGTCACTCATCGCTATGATGGAAAATTTCAGGGCCGGTTTTTATCATAAACGTCCGGAAGACCTGGTGGTGGAACTCAAAAACCTGAACGACAAAAAGGTTATTCTGTGGGGTGTCACCTACGCGCTGCTCGACCTGGCCGACCAGCAAGAGTTGGATCTTTCCCGCGTATTCATCATGGAAACCGGGGGAATGAAGGGTAAAAGGAAGGAGATCACACGGGCCGAGCTTCACGAGTACCTGGGGCGGCGTTTTCACGCGGAGTCGATCCATTCCGAGTACGGGATGACCGAGCTCCTTTCGCAGGCCTATTCGGCCGGGAATGGCCATTTTCGTTGCCCCCCGTGGATGCGGGTGCTCCTCCGCGACCCGGAAGACCCGCGCGACGTATCTGCGGCCCATTTGCGGGGAGGAATTAACATAATTGACCTGGCGAACATTCGCACCTGCGCGTTTATTGAAACCCAGGATTTAGGCAAAATGGGCGAAAGGGGTAGTTTTGAGGTACTTGGGAGGATGGATAATTCGGATATCCGGGGTTGCAACCTTTTGGTCGAATAGCATACTCCAGCGCCGGGCGCGGCGTTTTTCTCGGTGAACGGGAATTATTGCACCCCGTCGTTTGTTTTCATCGTCAGGAGTCCTATTTTTGTTTGAAACCCAACTAACCTCGTCATGAAGAAAGTACTTGCGTTCATTGCTCTGGCAGCATTTGTTTCTGCGTGCAGCACTTACACTTGCCCTACCTATAGCAAGAAAGACGTTAAGAAAAACGTTGTCGAGAACAAGATCTAAGAGATCTTTTCCGGCAATTTTCAGACGTACTTTTTTACGTCTTCTTCTGTGATCTTGTCCTCACTCATGATCACAAGCCTTTCCACAACATTCCTAAGTTCTCGGATATTTCCCGACCAGGGTTGCTTACGTAATTCATCGAGCGCCTTTTTATCAATACTCTTCTTCTTCGCACCGTATTCTTCAGCGATGTCGTTCAGGAATTTTTCGGTGAGTAAAGGAATATCCGCAGCGCGGTCTTTTAAAGCAGGCACTTTTATGATGATCACACCAAGCCGGTGGTAAAGATCTTCCCTGAAACGATTTTCTGCGATCTCTTTTTTCAGATCCTTATTCGTTGCAGCAACAACACGCACGTTCACCGAGATATCCTTATCGCCACCAACACGTGTGATCTTGTTCTCCTGCAGTGCCCGCAGAACTTTCGCCTGGGCCGAAGCACTCATGTCGCCGATCTCATCAAGAAATAACGTGCCGCCATCGGCTTGTTCGAACTTCCCGATGCGTTGTTTGATCGCAGATGTAAACGAGCCTTTCTCATGCCCGAATAATTCACTTTCAATAAGCTCCGAAGGGATCGCTGCACAGTTCACTTCCACGAACCCTCCGTTTGCGCGGGGACTGTTCTCGTGGATCGACCGGGCTACCAGTTCCTTCCCCGATCCGTTCGGTCCAAGTATAAGCACACGTGCATCGGTAGGAGCAACCTTGCCGATCATCTCTTTCACCTGTTCCATTGCTTCCGATTCACCCACCATCTGGAACTTGTTCGCCACTTTCTTTCGAAGTGTTTTCGTTTCCCTTACAAGCGTCTCTTTGTCGAGTGCGTTTCGCAAGGTGATGAGCAAACGATTCAGGTCCGGCGGCTTCTGCAGAAAATCGTAAGCTCCCATCTTGGTGGCATCGACGGCCATCTCGGTAGAACCGTGCGCCGATATCATAATGAACGTCGTAGTGATGCCTTTATCTTTTGCTTTCTGAAGTACTTCCATGCCATCCATCTTTGGCATCTTCACATCGCAAAACACCACATCGAAATTTTTATTCTCGAGCATGGCGAGTCCTTCCTGTCCATCGCGCGCTTCTTCAACTTCGAGCTTTAGCTCTCTCTGGTCTTTGAGAATGTCTTTAAGTACGGAGCGGATGCTGGCTTCGTCTTCAATTAATAGTATCGAGGGCATAGCGTAAAATTAAAAAATAATGCAAGCCCGTAAGCCGGGTTCTGTTCCTGAAGTCACCCTAAGGTGTACCCCGAGGTTTCTATCATTTATCTTGCCCCGTCTTCGCAGAAGGGATCTAGCGGCCTACCCGCCCCGATTTATCCTGCAACGCAAGGCTACAGGAAGACCGAGCAGATCGAATCGGAGCCTATTTGGCCTTTCAACTCGTAAGGTTTGCCATGCCTCCGATGTCACCATCGAAGCGGTGGGCTCTTACCCCACCTTTTCACCTTTACCCTGGAGTACACCAAAGCGACTTGCGTCTGCTTCGGTAACTCCAGGGAAGTATATTTTCTGTGGCACTGTCTGTCCATGAAGCCACCAAAGCAGACTTCGTCGCCCTGGTGCGCTTCATGGCCTTCCCGTTAGGAAGTACGACGCTCTATGTTGCCCGGACTTTCCTCTCTCCCGACAAGTCGGAACAGCGATAGAATGGGCTTGCATTAAATGCAAAGGTAATTCTTAAAAATTTAGGGGACTTACTGGACGTCCGCGCCGGTGATCTTCATTTCAAACTGGTCGGCAACATTTGCTACCTCCAGGATCATCTCTTTTACCGTCGGCTCAGAAATGTTGTCGTAGTCGGCGCCGGCCTGAACAATAAGATAGTTTTCGTTAATCGCAAAACGGCTGTAGTTC
>DASRSO010000167.1:0-20422 GCA_035656375.1 Cyclobacteriaceae bacterium
ATCGGCCGCACCAATATTAAAGCCTTTGGTCTTTTCTATATGGCCCGACGGTGCCACCACCGACATGATGGTAGTTCTCGCACCCGGATCGAAATGAAGCAACATCATATTGTTTCCATCCACACCAGCCGCAAGAGGATACGCGCCGCCTACGTTCAATTGCTGGTCGATACGGCCATCTTCACCAACTTCCATCAACTGGATGCTGAAATTGTCCATCTGCATACAGAAGAAATAGAACTTGCCGCCTACTGTCATGAGAGAAGGTGCGGGCTGACCGAGATTCTCATCCAGGGTTTCATCCGATATGAAGTCGCCGAACGCGTTCGTCTTCAAAACATAAATGCGCCCGGGCGTTACGTCCTGTCCTGTAAGATCCACGGTTCTCTTCAATGCCAGGATGAGGTATCCACCATCACTTGTCTGTGCGGCATCGAGTGGTGTGTACGCTACGTTGAAACTGTTATCGTCATAAAACCTCGTAAAGAATCGCTTATCGGCTTCAGGGTCGGCTTCGTTCTTGCACGACATCACTCCGACGAATAGGGGCATTAAAAAAGCTATTGCCAGGTATCTCATTGCTCTCTTTTTCATCAGTCGAGTGATTTGTAGTTGTTGCTGAGGAAACGCATAGGGAAGAGACATCCCACAGAGAAAAGAAGATTATTGGTCTTCAGGTCGTCCTGTGTATCACCAATACCACCCAAACGGTCATTCGAATAACGATTCTCCACATTGGCGATGTTGCTCATGCCTTTGTAATAAGTTACATCAAGCACGAGCCTTACGTTGCCGAGATTATAGTTCAGACCAACTCCGCCAGCAAGTCCCCAGTTGTTTGCAAAGAGATCTTTTGCACCAACAACCACTGGTTCATTTGAAAATGTCGCGGTGCCGCCCGAAGCATTGTCGGTACCCCGTACGGTAACGCCCTTCGTCGCGTTCATGAGTATCGAATAGTATATACCTGCCTGCAGGTATGGCCTCAGCTTGTTCTCGGTGAATTCATATTTTAACAACAACGGAAGGTCTACGAAATCGAGCTGTTGCTCATGTTGATACTGCAGCGTCAGGTTAGCCCCGGTTGCGGCCCACGAGTAATTGTTCGTGTAAATAAACTTCGACGAGCGATAGGTGGGCTGTGCACTGATGGAGATGCCTTTGTAGTAGAACGTTACTTCAACCGTAGCCTGCTGACCAATGCTGTTGAACGACTGGTAAATCTTTTCGGTGGTTCCCGGATTGTAGTTGTTAGGACTCAATACAGCATACCGTGCCTGTACAACGGGGTCGGTAAGATTGACACCAGCTTTGAAGCCGAGCCAGAACTGTTTGTTGAGAAATTTTTCCTGGGGAGAACCCTTTGATTTCATGGAAGGGGGGGCGTTCCTTTTCTGTGCATAAACTCCCGATGCTGCCAGCACCGCGCACAGTAGAACTACAGGTAACTTCATAGGCCTATCTGGTTACGATCATTTTTTTGGTTTCATTAAGGAGTCCCGCCTTAATCTGATAAAGATATACGCCTGCCGGCCAACTGCCCATGTCTGTCTTCACAAAATGTTCTCCCGCTTCGCGTTGTTCATCCAGCAAAACAGTGAGTGGTCGTCCCTCGACGTCGAGAAGCGACAGTTTTACGTGCACTGTTGAATTGATCCTGAAGCCGATGTTCACATCAGTCTTCACAGGATTCGGGAAGCATTCATACAACTGGAACCTCGAAGCACGGAAGTCGTCGCCGAGACCTGTTGTAATATCGGTTGCAACGGTGATCGGCTCGTAATTACCCGCGCCTTCTTCTTTCGGTCCGTTGATAAAGTTCTTAAAGAAAATATCGTTGTTGATCTTCGCTTCGTCGACAAGCATCCAGTCGCGCAAGATACTTGCATACACCTGGCGATAGTCGTACTGCATCTCGACATTGTCCTTCGTCATGTCGGGGGTTTTTCCGATCACGCCGGGATTCGCTCCTTTCCCGAAAATGAATACCGGTCCGCCTGTGCCGTGGTCGGTACCATAACTTCCGTTCGAATGAATCCTTCTTCCGAACTCGGAGGTAGTTACAGTAAGTACCCTGTCTTCGATGCCACGTGCCCTTAAGTCGTCCTGGAAGGCTTTCATCGCGGAAGTGATATGGTACATGAGGGCGGCATGCGAACCCATCGTTGGATCGTAGCTCTCAACCTGCTGTGCGTGTGTGTCGAAGCCGCCGATCTTCACGAGGAACACTTTCGTTTTTACCCCGAGATTCGGTCCACCGCCGTCGAGCAATCTTGCAATAAGCTTCAATTGAGGTGTAAGGCCGTTGCGAAGACTTCCGTTCGGGGCGTTGAACGGATATTTATCGGGATACGTGATAGTAGATTCGGGAGCAGCGCGATAGACCTGCGCGAGGCGCTCTGCATAGTCTTCCGATTTGTCTTCAAGTTCCAGGATCCAGTTCAGCTCTTGTCCATACGGCGAATCATTCAGTGCTACGGGCGGGCGTCCGCGAGGGTCTACACCCTGGTCGGAGAAACCTTCGAGATCTTCCACCAGCTTGGCGAATGCTTCGGGGCTATCCAGCGATATCGACGTGGGTATATGTCCTTCCTGGTGGAAGATGAGCGATACGTCGCTTCCCATCTCTATTGCCAGGGGATCTTCCATATCATCGTTAGGGAAGTCGTCGGGATAAACTTTGGGAGCGTACTCCTGTTCGAGATAACGGCCTACCCAGCCGGAAGAAAAATAATCGTCGAAGCTTCCACCCATGAATGAAATATCGCGACCACGGAAGTGAGAACCATTGTTATTCTTATACGATACACCCTGGATGATGCATGCACGTCCGCGATCGTAAAGATCTTTCAAGCCGGTCATGTCGGGGTGGAGGCCAACTTGTGTATCGGAAGCCAGTGTGCCGTCGAGGTTGATCATTTTACGCACACTGTTCTTCTGTGGAATGGCAATGTTCGCGCGACGTTGGTAGTATTGATCGTATGTTTCTACGGGAATAACCGCGTTGAGACCGTCGTTGCCCCCGTGCATTTGAAGGATAACAAGCACGCGATCGTTGGCAGCCTGTTTGGCCATACGAGTGAGCGAGTTCTCCGCCATCAACTTCAATGGGATACCACCGATGGTAAAGGGAATAGATGCCAGCGACAGTTGTTTTATAAAACTTCTTCTCTTCATGACTCTCTCAGTAAAGTTGATATTCGGGCGATTGCATCAATGCATTGAACAGGTCTTTCAGCTGGTTGACTACCACTTCAGGCTCCTGGTATTTTTCCGGGTGAAGCCAGCGGTCGGTCCATGCGCCTTCGGGATCTGTATCGATCTCAAACGCCTTCAGGAATGCACTAAGAAAATAATTGAGACGTTCGGCAGTGAGGCCGGCGTTATCGTCTACGGCAGTATCGAATGTGAGATTATCCGATTGAGGAAACCAGTAGCGGATAAGTTCTTTGATCAGCTCTTTTGCGTTGGACGCAGTACCTGGTGCTATTTTATTGAACACATACTGGTAGGGTTCGATCTTCGGTACGCCGGGTTCCATCATGCCTATCTCGAGCAACTTTCGGATAAAGTCGTACCGCATGGTCAGGTAGTTGGTCGATATCCATGCGCGATGGAAGATCGGGAACTGGTGATATGCATCGTAACCCGCTACATCATATGGTTCATAGAAATTCATCCCCATGCCCGACAGCTGTCCGAGCATTGCACCGGTGCGTTTGTACAACTCTGCAGGAGCGGTCTTGTAGTCTGGCAGCGTGATCTCGAACATCCTGTACGTACCCAACATCAGGTCGAGCGGCGAACGAATGATGCCCCCAAAATTATCGTCGGTTACACCGGCCGCGGCATCGTAGAAGTGCTGACTTCTGAAGAGCTCTTCGAGTACGGGCTGCAGTTTGAATTCATTATTTGTAAACGTATCGGCGAGCTCCGAAATGATGGTGTTGTCGATCTCCTGCGAGATCTGGTGGTAAACGTAGAAGCGATACACACGGCGACAGATGTTCAATGCGGTTTCGCGCTTCGAGTAGATCATGTCGATCAATTGCGAGATCTCGTCGTAAGCAGTGGCTTCGGTGGCATTCGTTCCGGGGAATAGGACCTGGTCGGTGCTACGCTGGATGACCTGTCCTTCGAAGCGGTCGCTGAATGTCTTCGATGTATTGTCGTGTGAGGATGCATTGGGGCTGCCTTTGGTCTTTCCTCGTGGCAGCAACGTGTCGGGATCGATGTTCTTGAAAGTATTGTCGAAATCCCACCCTGAAAGAACGCGGGCCGCGGCCTGCACATCCTGTTCACGATACACGTAGTAGTCGCCGGGCTGGGTGGTTTCGGGCACGTGACCTTCGAGCCCGCGGCCGATGGTGTACAACTCCAGAAGCTCGCGTGCGTAGTTCTCGTTGGGACTGCCGTTCACGTTCAGGTTGCCGTCGAGCAACCGGAGCATGGCGTTATCGACACTTACTTTCTTGGTGAGCACTTTGAAGTTCACTTTCTCGTCGCCGTCTTTGTCGAGGGCGAACATGCGGAAGAGCTGATTTTGAAAGTAGAGTGCACGGCTGCTGTCGATCTTTGTGGTGATGGCGGTAAGGACAGTATGAATAAAGAATACGATCTTTTCGCGGGCAGAATATTTTAAGGAGAGGGCGGGGTCGATGCCGCTGCTCATCATTTGTGCGATGAACCAGCCTTTGAAGTATTCCTGGAGGTCGCCTTCACCGGAAGAGACGCCTTCGATTGTGCCGGCGACGGCCCATTCTTTCCCGGTTTCGGGGTCTATCGGCGCGTCGGGTGTTGGGAGGGTACCCTGGAAGAGTTGCTGCACGGCGTCGGCGGCTGTCATGGCCGAAAAAGTATCGATGTCTGACTTATTTGGTCCGAATGTGGCCCGTCGTAACAAGTGGGCTGCTCGTTTCAGGCCGAGCGGCCCGGAAAAGGGTGCTAAGGGCATAGAGTGTAGTGCGTTGGTCGGGCAATTAATCTAATGGTCAACAATATAATTCAAAGAATAGGGATGAAATGACATAATTGGCGTTGCCTTGTGTATATTTTTCCACGAGATAAGTTTACCAACATATGAAAATCATTGAGTGTCCACGAGATGCGATGCAGGGCATCGAAGAATTTATTCCTACCGAAAAAAAGATAGGCTATATAAACCAACTGCTACGGGTGGGATTCGACACGCTCGACTTTGGAAGTTTCGTATCTCCGAAAGCGATCCCGCAGATGCGAGACACCGCGCAGGTGCTCGATGGGTTGGCGATGGAGGTGAGTCGCACGAAGTTGCTCGCGATTGTTGCAAACACCCGCGGTGCCCAGGATGCATGTCAGTTTGGGATGATCTCATATTTGGGATTTCCGTTGTCGATATCGGAAACGTTTCAGAAGAGGAATACGAACAAGTCGATCGTCGAGGCGCTCAATACAGTTTCGGAGATACAGGATCTTTGTGCGAAGCATGGGAAGAAGCAGGTGGTGTATATCAGTATGGGATTTGGCAATCCTTACGGAGATCCGTACGATGTTTCGGTGGTCGGACAGTTTGTGGATATACTTAGTACGCTGGGGGTGGAGATCGTTTCACTGGCCGATACGATTGGTGTTTCGAAACCGGACCAGATAAAATATTTATTTACAAGTTTGTCGGGAAAATTTCCATCGATGGAGATTGGAGTTCACTTACATAGCAATCCGAATACCGCGTTGGAAAAAATTGAGGCGGCGTATACGTCTGGGTGTAAAAGATTTGACGGAGCGATAAAAGGGTTTGGAGGATGTCCGATGGCGGAAGATGAGCTTGTGGGGAACCTGGCGACGGAGACGATCGTTGCGTACTTGAATAATAATAAGAATGATAGTCCGGGGTTGGATATGGAAGAGTTTGCAAAGGCGCTGGTGATGGCGGACGGGATTTTTCAAACATAAACCGGTTAGCGCACGCTAAACATCTTTCCGGGAAGGGAATTGATCACACTTTTAAATTCCAATTGAAGTAATAATGCTGCAAGCGCGCTTGGAGGAATTCCTGTCTTCCATGCGATCTCATCAACATGCATAGAGCTTCCTTTGGTAGTTATCGCGTCGACGACTGTCTGCTCTTCTACGTTCAACTCCACCTTTACTTTTTCAATTACGGCACCCGTTTCCGGCACCCAGCCCATAATATACTCCAGGTCTTTCACCGACGTGAGCAATGCAGCACTATTGGTCTTGATGAGTTTATTACACCCTTCCGAATATGTTTGTCCCAACGCTCCGGGTATAGCAAACACATCTTTGTTATAGCTATTCGCGATCTCCGCCGTGATCAATGCACCACCAGTCACCGCCGCTTCAACTACGATCAATGCATCACACATCCCTGCAATGATCCTGTTGCGTGAAGGAAAGTTGTGTGCATCGGGTTTCGTTCCAAAAAAATTCTCCGTGATCAAGCCACCGCGATCCATCATCTTCCGGGCAACATCGGCATGATTACCCGGGTAGATCACGTCGATACCACTTCCCATTACAGCGATTGTTGGAAGGTTGTGTTTGAGCGCCTGGCGGTGCGATTGGATGTCGATACCGTAAGCAAGTCCGCTGAGTATTAATGCCTGGTGTGGTATCAGATCTTCCACAATTTTATCGACCACCGACCTGCCATAGGATGTGGCCTGTCGCGTTCCTACGATAGCCACTATCCTGGGGTGGTTCAGGTTACAATTGCCTTTGAAGAACAGGATGGTAGGTGCGTCGTCGATTGATTTTAATCGTGATGGATATTTCTTGTCGGTGTAAAAAATGATCTCGGTGTCTTCACGTGCGGCTTTTTTGAATTCTTTTTCTGCGAGCGCGAACGTGTTGCCTTTCGCGACGGATTGTGCGGTTATGCGGCCCACGCCGGGTATGTTCTGAAGCTTGCCTTTCGGACGTTTGAAGACTTCCCCAGCGCTGCCGCAATAGCTTATAAGCTGCTTGATGGTCTGCGGCCCGACGCCGGGGATGAAATGTAATGCAAGGAGGGAGAGACGTTCCTGGTCCATCCATGCGAGATAGATTTTTTCTTAATTGAGTGGGGGAAATGGACGAGAGGAAATAAGGAAAACCTTACTACTTCAGCTTCTCTCTCACTTCTGTGAGAAATTGCCTTACCCTTTTAAGAGAAGAGATCATCTCCATCTTGTCTTTCACAGCCTGTGAATCATTGCGGAGCATCTCTTTCGCGCCCTGGAGCGTGAAACCTTTCTCTTTTACCAGGTGATAGATCGTCCGCACGTTCTCGATGTCCTCTTTCGTGAACTGACGATTGCCTTTGCGGTTCTTTTTTGGTTGGATTATCTCGAATTCCGACTCCCAGAAGCGAATAAGGGACGGAGCTACGTTGAACATCTCTGCTACTTCACCAATCGAGTAGTAAATCTTTTCAATTTCTTTCTCCTTATACGCCATTGGAGTAGCTAAGATGGGTGTTTCAGCGTTTTAGTCGCGCTGAACTTCATGCAAAATAATAAAATCTTAATACGGGGCACAAAGTCACCTAACAAAATTAATATACAAGATGTCAACGTGGAATTGTGGATAAGTGCAGAGCGTAAAAATGCTATTGCTGCGTAAGTGTTACCTTATATATAGTAACAGAATGCCCACCACCCGCATTTGACTTGCCCTGGGCCGTTACCAACAGGTAATCATTCGTGTCGGTGATCTCCATACCTACCGGAAATGAGTCAGCCGGTATCTCCGACACAACTTTCATACTGCTCGACTCCACTGCAACGATCTTGCTCGCTTCATTCACCGCAGCAAAGATAAATTTGCCTCCATTCGATACCGAAATTGTTCGAACTCCCGGCCCAACGTAACAGTTTTGCCATCCCTCGTTCAGGGTAGACACCTTTCCACCTGCCTGAAGACGGTGCTCAACGAACTTTTGCCACGGTATCTTCTGAATGTAGCCGTTAGAATTCGTGCTCACCAGCAGATCATCTCCCGAAATCACCAAATGGCGTATGTTGTTGTAATTCGTGAACGTCACACCCTTATAACCAAAGTCCTGATCGACGTCGAAGAGGGCAATTCCGCCACCACCCATACGCCCAACCAATAAATACTTGCTGTCGGGCGTGAAAACAGTGCCCCGCAAGCAGTAACCGCAATTCACATCGCGATCAATCTTCTCGTTCACCCCAAAACTCAACTGCAAACGACTCTCAACAATAAGGTGTTTTACATATTTGAACTGGAACGGATCTTCACCCTGGATGTCTATAATCCCTATCGTATTGTCGCCCCAATGTGTTACCGCCACATACTTGTTGTCTGGGGAAGCCGCAATCATTTTCGGCAGCACACCCGCAGGCATCACACGAACAATCTCGTCGGTATTGGTATCGATAATCGCAACAGCCGATGGATTTACCGCATTCGGATCGTAGCTGCGACGATAATACGTCACCCACAGAAATCGACCATTGTGAGAAAAACAACTCTCTACCGGCTTGCCCTTAAAGATGTTGTAACTTGCTTTTTTAAACTGGAACTCGTAGTCGAACAGCGTATACTCACCGTCCTTGAATAAATTCTGATTAGAAGTATTGAAGTCGTGCTTAATGACTTTCAGTTTCTGCAACGACTTAAGATCGTACACCACGGTTTCATTTCCTTCGAGCGATTGCACATAAAACTTTCCACCCTCAGGCAGGTAGTTTACCGACTTCGGTGAGTTGATGTTGATATCGAACTTGTCGTTTGCATTTTTAGTTGCCGCAACCTTGTGCTGAAAGCGCGCATAAAGTTCCATCGACACCGGTGCGATATCCGGCGCAGACTTAACACCAAGTGTGTTGTAAACAATGGGCTTCGGTTCTTTTGGTTGCCTGGGTTGCGCGTACGCGCCTATGCAAACGAGAAGGGAGAGTAGTACAGGTAGTCTCATTGACTACAAAGTTAATCAAAAACTAGTCCAGCGGCGGGCCACCCACCTTAGCCTGGTCAATCAGCTTCTGATATTCCTCGTTGCTAAGATACCTGTGGAAAAAATTCATCGGATTTACCTGGCTACCGTTCAAAAGTACCTCATAATGGAGGTGATTTGCGTCCGATTGCCCTGTTGTGCCCACGTAGCCGATCACCTGGCCGCGCTGAACACGCTGACCTTCCTTCACGATGTATTTCGTAAGGTGGGCGTAACGTGTTTCGTAGCCGAAACCATGGCGCAGGTAAACAACCTGTCCGTACGTATCGGAGTAATATGCCATGTAAACATAACCATCGCCGGTAGCATATACCGGGGCATTCTTCGGTGCAGTAAGGTCAAGCCCGCGGTGTTCGCGCCAGTAACCAAGGATAGGGTGGAGGCGCATACCAAAAGTTGTATGCAGACGGATCAGGTCTTTGTTAGCAATAGGAGTAAGGGCAGGAGTGGAAGCCCATTTCTTTTCTTTCGTATGAAGCTCGGTGAGTAGCTTATCGAACGACTGCTTCTCGATATCGAGACGGGCATCGAGTTTCGAGATCTTTTCGTAGCCTTCACGTATCACCGGGTAGAACATGTTGGCACCTTCCTGTTCGCGACCACCCACACCGGCTGCACGTTCAGTGCTGTCGAGAGGATTTAAGTCGAGAATAGTACGGTATGTGTTGTCGTCTGCTGTTTCGAGAGCAGTAAGCCTGTCGGAAGTTTCACGCACCTCGTCTTCGAGGCTCTTCCACTGTGCCATGAGCACCCGGTTCTCGTTGCGAAGCTCGGTCTCATCCCACGATGGATACTTGTAATTGAAGTACAATAGAGCGCTAAGACCTACGCCGTATGCAGCGATCACAAAGAAAAGAACCCTGCGCCAAAACGCACGACCACGAATAATGATCGGCTCGTACTTGCAGGTCTCCTCGTTATAATGATATCGTACTTTGGGCATTAGTCGAGAGATTGGTTGGGTTTACTCGCAGCTTTCGCCATGAGATTAAACTGATCAGCCCCAACTCCCTCTACCAATACCTTCATCGGATCAATTTGATGTCCATCTTTCAGAACTTCATAATGAACGTGTGGCGCGATGGACCCGCCACTCATTCCCATAATTGCGATCGTCTTTCCTTTCTTTACTTTTTCTCCGAGCCTTACGCGGATCTCGCCGAGATGCGTGTAGCGTGTTACATAACCAAAGCCGTGATCTATCTCGATGTAGTTACCGAAACCTGCGGGTAAGTCGCTCTTCTTCACGAGTATAACAACGCCATCGCCTGTTGAGAGCACGTCCGATCCGCGCACACCGGCGAAGTCGATACCATCGTGGTGGTACTTGCCTTTATGCCATGGATTAATGCGTGTGCCATATCCAGACACCAGCATCTTTACATCGGCATCGGGCACTGGCAACTTGCCGGGGAAGTTCTGGATCTGTTGAAGATCGTATCGTGAAACGCTCGCGTAGCGCGAATAATGATCGTTACTTACTGCAGCCTTCAGGATCGAAGACTCGTATTTGGAAGTAAGCTCGCCTACAGTTTTGTTGAACAGAATCTCGTCGCCGATAAGAATGTTATTAACCGACGACACCGTTGCAGTTTTCTCAGGCGAAGAGTCGAAGAAGGTCTTATGAAGGTCGTCTTCCTGGTTGAGGAGACTTCCGAGGTTATTTTTAGATGATTCCAGCTTGGCCGACAGCACGTTGTGGTGCTTTTTCAGGGCGGCATTTTCTGCGCGAAGCTCGCGCTCGGCCGGTGTATCGATAAGTTTATTCTGCAGATAGAAAAGTCCGACAAAGAACACGGCGCCAAAACACAACAGACCTATTATAGTCGACAGTACGCCCGAAACGGATGGCCGGGCTCGTTCATACCGCAGCGTCTTCGCGTTGTAGTAATATTTCGCTCGGGCCATGTAAGTCCTTTAAATACTGCTAAATTTGGGGTTTTGGGCCGATAAAGATAAATAAAAAATGGAGTTGGCAAAGCTTGCCCCACGCCTTCGCGTCGCTTACGGCGGTGCAAGCACGGCAAACCCGGTCCGCCAGCGAGTCTGAACCGATGGATTCTATTACAATTCGACGAAAATTCCTCGATTTCTTCGCTTCGAAGGGGCACCAAATTGTGCCGTCTGCCCCCCTGGTGCTCAAAAACGACCCCTCCCTGCTGTTCACAAACTCGGGAATGGTGCAGTTTAAGGACTTTTTCCTGGGAAACGCGACACCTAAGTATAAGAGAATAGCCGATACACAGAAATGCCTCCGCGTAAGCGGCAAGCACAACGACCTGGAAGATGTGGGGCTGGACACCTACCATCACACAATGTTCGAGATGCTCGGCAACTGGTCGTTTGGTGATTATTTTAAGAAAGACGCGATCGCATGGGCATGGGAACTGCTAACAGAGGTGTATGGCCTGCCGAAGGATAAGTTGTACGTAACTGTATTCGGTGGCGACAAGAAAGACAATCTTCCCGTCGATGAAGAAGCGAAAGAGTTATGGAAGCGTTTTGTAAGCGATGATCGTATCATCCACGGCGTTAAGAAGGATAACTTTTGGGAGATGGGAGAGAGCGGGCCTTGCGGACCATGCTCCGAAATACATATCGACCTTCGAAACGATCCGAACGACAAGAGGCCGGGAAAAGATCTCGTCAATAGCGATCATCCACAGGTAGTAGAGATATGGAATCTGGTCTTTATTCAATTCAACCGACTGGCTTCGGGTGCGCTCGAACCGTTACCGGATAAGCACGTCGATACCGGCATGGGCTTCGAACGCCTTTGCATGGCGATACAAAAGAAGACTTCTAACTATGATACCGACGTCTTCAGGCCTCTGATGGACTTTATTGCCCAGCATGCTGGTGTGAAGTACCACGGAAAGCTCGACAACAAACAAGACATTGCCATTCGCGTGATCGCCGATCACATTCGCGCGGTATCATTTGCTATCAGCGACGGACAACTTCCGTCCAATACAGGTGCGGGATATGTGATCCGCCGCATTCTTCGAAGAGCTGTTCGTTATGGCTTCTCGTACCTGAATTTCAAAGAACCGTTTGTTCATCGCCTAGTGCCGTTGCTGGCGTTGCAAATGAAGGATGCTTTTCCGGAGTTGCACCAGCAACTGGATTATGTAGAAAGAGTTGTGCAGGAGGAAGAGGTTTCTTTTTTGAGAACGCTGGAGAAAGGGTTGAAGAAAATTGAAACTGTAACTGAAATCTCTGGCGAGCAGGCTTTCGAGTTATACGATACGTACGGATTTCCTTTTGACCTTACTTCACTGATCGCGCGTGAACGCGGATTCACTGTCGACGAGAAGGGCTTCAACGAGGAGATGGCAAAACAAAAAGCCCGCTCGAAGACCGATGCCTCCAAAGAAACAGGCGACTGGGTCAGCGTTGGAGACGACACTAAAACCGAGTTTATCGGTTACGACTTCCTCGAATCGACATCCCGCCTCACGAAGTACCGTAAGGTGAAACAAAAGAATAAAGAGCTTTACCAGTTCGTGTTCGACAAAACTCCCTTCTATGCCGAAAGCGGCGGTCAGGTTGGCGACACGGGGAAGGCAATCGTTAATGGAGAAACGATCAACATTATCGACACGAAGAAGGAGAACGAGTTGATCGTACACTTTGCCGAGAAGCTTCCATCGAAACCCGATGGCGAATGGTCGTTGAAGATAGACTCTTCGAAGCGTCGTGCGTCGATGAACAATCACTCTGCAACCCACCTTCTTCACGCGGCCTTAAGGCAGGTACTTGGAAAACACGTGGAGCAGAAGGGATCGCTTGTGAACGATGCAATCCTCCGTTTCGACTTCTCGCACTTTTCGGCTATGACTGGCGAAGAGATCTCGAAAGTAGAGGCGATCGTTAACGCACGCATCCAGGAAAACATTCAGCTCGATGAAAAACGCAATGTTCCAATCGAAAAAGCCAAATCCCTTGGGGCTATGGCGCTCTTCGGCGAGAAATATGGCGAGTTCGTCAGGGTGATTACGTTCGATCCCAAATTCTCTGTGGAACTTTGTGGCGGAACGCATGTTCCTGCTACCGGCAACATTGGTGTTTTCAAGATTTTGTCTGAGAGCTCCGTTGCTGCCGGTGTGCGTCGTATCGAAGCCGTTACCGGCGAAGGCGCTTTGAACTACTTCCGCCAGTCGCTGGCGGTTCTCGACGAGCTTAAGAGTTTGTTAAAGAACCCCAAAGACGTAGCTGCCTCGCTGCAATCGCTCGTAGAAGAAAAGCATGCGCTGGAGAAGAAATTGGAAGCAGTGAACCAGGAGAAAGCGAAACAATTGATCCACTCATTGAGTAGCAAAGCAGAGAAAACACAAACGTCTACTGTGATTTTTGATGTGATTGATGCACCTAGCAGCGAAGCGCTGAAGAATATTTCTTTTGCGCTGCGCAATCAGTACCAGGATCTGATCCTTGTGCTTGCGGCAAATATTGAAGGCAAGCCGCAGATATCTGTCATGCTTGGGGAAGCAACTGCCAGGACGCTTAACGCTGTTGAGATCATTAAAAATCTCGCAAAAGAAATTGACGGTGGTGGCGGCGGTCAGCCATTCTATGCAACTGCCGGAGGCAAAAAGCCTGAAGGTTTGAAAAACGTTATCGAAAAAGCGAAGCAACTGCTTGTCAACTGAAAAAAACATACAGGAAAACTTCACGCCAGTGATTGGCCTGGAAGTGCACGCCCAGCTTTTAACGAAAACGAAGATCTATAACTCAGACTCTGCTTCGTTTGGCGATGCACCCAATACCAACGTGAGTGTGATCACACTTGCACACCCCGGTACCCTGCCGAAGCTGAATAAAAAAGTAGTTGAGTATGCCATCAAGATGGGACTTGCGTGTAATTGCGAGATCTCCCGTAAGCAGATCTTCGACCGCAAGAATTATTTCTACCCGGATCTTCCAAAAGGATACCAGCTCACGCAAGACCGTACACCCATCTGCAAGGGCGGCTTCATCACGATAAAGACAAAAGACGGCGTGGAGAAGAACATTCCGCTTAACCGTATCCACATCGAAGAAGACGCAGGAAAATCAATGCACCTCGAAGGCGGGTCCGAGTCGGTTATCGACTACAACCGCGCGGGCGTTGCGTTGATCGAGATAGTAACTGAGCCAGCCATCCACACGTCGGAGGAGGCGGGACTGATACTCGCCGAGATCCGCAAGATCGTTCGATACCTCGGTATCTGCGACGGGAACATGGAAGAAGGATCGCTCCGGTGCGACGCCAACGTGTCGGTAATGCCGAAGGGATCCACTACGCTCGGAAAGAAGGTGGAGGTGAAGAACATGAACTCTATTCGTAATGTTCAACGCGCGATCGATCACGAGATCGAACGACAGATCCTTAAGATCGGGAAAGGCAACGCTATATTCTCCGAGACCCGGACATTCGATGCGAACAACGGGAAGACGTATGGCATGCGCACCAAGGAAGAACTGAACGACTATCGTTATTTCCCCGATCCGGATCTAAGTCCGCTGGTTGTTTCCGACAAGTGGCTGAATGATATAAAGGCTTCGATGCCTGAGTTGCCGAAAGATCTTCTTATAAAATACGTTACCGACTACAAGCTGCCCGAATACGACGCGCTGGTCCTTACCGAATCGCGGGACGTAGCTAAATACTTTGAAGAAATTTGCGCACATACAACCAATTACAAGGCTGCTTCCAACTGGGTAATGGGGCCTGTCAAATCTTACCTGAATGAGAACAGCAGCACAAGCAATCTTCCTTCACCGGCTATTATCGCAGAGTTGATCTCGATGATCGACACCGGGAAGATCAATTTTTCCGTTGCTTCTCAAAAGGTATTCCCCGAGCTGTTGAAAGATCCGAAGCAATCGCCGGCACAGGTCGCGCAGAACCTCAATCTGATACAGGACAGCAGCACCGATACCATTCTGCCAATCGTAAAAGAAGTCATTAAAGAATTCCCCTTAAAAGTTGAAGAGTATAAGAACGGCAAGAAGGGTATCATCTCGATGTTCATGGGCGAAGTGATGAAAAGGAGTAAAGGCAAGGCCGATCCCAAACTCGCCACGGAACTTTTAGTTGAAAATTTGAAATAAGATCTCGTTAGAATAAAGAACATGAAAAGGATACTATACTTCGTTATTGCTGTTTTGATCGCAGCATGTTCGAACCAGGAAAAACCAAAGCAAGAATCATCTGACGGAAGTTGGGACGTCACCATCTCAGGCCAGGTAAAATATCGCGGCACCGGTCAGGTAACAATCACCGAGCTTTCGAGCGAGCAGGGTTATAACGACACGATTGCTGTTGCCGCCAACGGTTCATTCAGCAAAACTATCCACGTGAAGGAGCCCGGTTACTACCAGTTTAGCTTCTACGACCAGCAGATCGTGAACGTAATGGTCAACAAATCGAACTTCACATTGAATGTCGACGGCGTTTCGAATGGCGAGACCGAGATCATTGGCTCTCCCGAGCACGACGTAATAAACACCGTGCAGTTACAAGAGATGAAGTTCCGTAACCCGCCGGCAATAGCACAACTCCAGGCCGAGTTCACTATGGCAGGACGGGCCAAGCAGGACGAGAAGGTTGCAGAGCTAAAGGACCGGTACCTGCAGCTCATGACCCTGAACAACGATTCTACGATTGCCAAACTGCACAACGTGCCCGTGAACCTTGGTCTCATCAATATTCTGCAGGGCCAGACGTTCGATCGTGATCGCTACTATGATTTTTATAAGGAAGTAGCGGCAAAGGCTGCACAGGAGTATCCCAACGCAACACACTACAAGCAATTCGTGGACATGGTACAAAGGATGGCCGTTACCGCGATAGGAGTGAAGGCTCCGGAGATCTCGTTGCCGGATACCAACGGCAAGATCGTTACGCTGAGCTCATTCCAGGGCAAATATGTTCTTGTCGACTTCTGGGCATTTTGGTGCGGACCGTGCCGCGCAGAGAATCCGAACGTGGTGAAGGCCTATAAGAAATATAAAGGCAAGAACTTCGAAATACTGGGAGTGTCGCTCGACAAAGACAAATCGAGTTGGGAAAAGGCGATCAAAGACGACGGGCTCGTGTGGACGCAGGTATCTGATCTTAAATATTTTCAATCGCAAGCTGCCCTTGACTATAATATCGATGCCATACCGTTCTCGATCCTCGTTGATCCGAATGGCGTAATCATTGCTAAGAATCTTCGCGGAAATGCGTTAGAGAGAAAGCTAAAAGAAGTGCTGGATAAGAAGTCATGAAACATATAAGCGCAAGCCTTGTCGTACTGTCATTTCTTGTAGTTGCTGCCTGTAGTAAGCTGCAGGAGAAACCTGTGGTCGATTTTGTGATGAAGAATTTCAGCACATCGTCGAGTCCCGACTGTAAAGTGACCGATTCGATTCCTTGTGCCAGCTTTGAAGTCCAGTATCCGAGTTTTCTTACTCTCGATACTGCGATCCGTCAGTCGATCACCGAACGGGTGTGTTTCATATTCTACGGTCCCGGATCTTCAAAATCCTTTAAAGAACTTGGCGATGAGTTTGTCAGAGACTTCGATTCGTTCCTGGCCGACATGCCGGGGTACGAGCTCGACTGGTATTTCAAAGGATATGTAGAGGTGATGGTGTCGACAGATACATTGATAAGCTTGCGTGTCGACAGCGAGTCGTTTACGGGTGGGGCACACGGGACGTATAATACAAGCTTCGTGAATATAGATCCGAAGACGGGTACAGCCTATTTGCTCGACGCAATGCTTCGCGAGGGCTGGAAGGAAGAGCTTAACCGTTTGGCGGAGGAGGATCTTCGGGAGCAGCTTGGCGTTACGGAGGCGGACTCTGTTTCAGGGCCTGACTTCGAGGAAGGGGAGTTTAAGTTGAATGATAATTATGGTTTCAGGAAGGAGGGGATTGTGTTTTTCTTTAATGATTATGATAAGCCGGTGTTTGCAGAAGGACCGACGGAGATATTGATACCGTACGAGAAGTTACAGGATTGGATTAAGTAGAGGGGAGGTCGCGAAATGCGGGGAGGTCGCGGAAATGCGGGGTGTTGGAAATGCGGGGTGTCGCGGCGGTACGCAAAGGACACGCGGAGGTACGCGGAGAAGGGATTTAAGAATTTCAGCCTCGGCTAACTAGAATTTCATCCCCGGCTAACCAGAATTTCATCCCGGCTAACTAGAATTTCATCCTCAGCTAACTAGAATTTCATCCTCGCCAACTAAGAATTTTATCCTCAGCTTAATAAGAATTTTATCCTCCGCGCACCTTAGCGCGTCCTCCGCGAGCCACCGCGACACCCCGCATTTCCACTACACCCAAATTCCAGCACCCATTCCCCACACACACCTACCCCTTCCCATTTACCCCCTCCCTTTCCTAATTCAACTTAAAATTCACCGGCAACACCATCCTCTGTGCCACCGCATTACCATTCATCTTCGCCGGTACCCACGGTTCCATTTTCCCCAAAGCTCGCATCGCTTCAGCATCACATTCATCACTCACACTTTTTAATATTTTGAAGTCCGTGAGGCTGCCATCCTTCTGAACTATAAATTCCACAAAAACTTTCCCTTCGATGCCCATCTTGCGGGCCTTTTCCGGGTAATAAAGTTTACCACCCAACTGCTCATAAAATTTCTGGATGCCTTCAACAGGCATAGCCGACTCGTCTGCAACAGTGAAGACCTCACCTGGTTTTTCCTGTTCCGATAGCTGCTCGGTGCACGACACCAATGCAAGGTATAATACGATCGTTGTTGCCAGTCCCGCAATTTTCCAGTTGCTGACCCGGCGTGTAATCACGTTTAGCATGTTGATTCGTTTTAAGATGAATGATTGATTGAAATGATGAGTAAGAAGAAACCCGTTTCCCGACAGAACTGTCTTCGCCAGCAACATTCCATATTCAGCCGGGTTGCTTTCACGTGCCACGATCGCGTCGACTTCGAATTCGTGTACACGGCCAAGCGCTCGCCGATAGATCCAGAGAACGGGATTGAACCAGCAGGCAAGACAGAGTATCGTTATTAATAAGATATCGGCAGAGTGAAACAGGCGGCCATGAAGCATCTCATGTTTCACGATGAGGTTTTTTTCTTCCGGGGTTAATTGGTCCGACTGCCCGATGAAGATCACACGGAAGAACGACCACGACGGGTTATTGGAATTAGATTCCACGATCCGAAAGTTGCCACTACGAGTGCCCCGCGACTTTATCGTATGATATATTTTTATCGAGTGGAGAAGGAGAGGAGTGGCGATGATAACTGCAACAACCAGGTAAATGAGGAAAATTATTTGTGTTGCAGAGACTGCTTCCGAAGCAATTTGATTCACGGTAAACTCCGGCAAAACAGCAGTCTGCGCTAGAACGTTTTCCGCAATGCCCGTTTCAAAGTGCATCAAAGGGAAAAGGACGCTGCACACCAATCCCATTAACAAAAAGACACGTTGCTTCGTGAAGTCGGTCTCGTTTCTCATGAACAGGCAGTAAACTCCATAGAAGAATACAAACCCGAGATTTGCTTCAATGATGTAGTTCATCACTTTTGTTTTTTAAGTTCTTCAAGTTTCTTCATCAGCTGTTCCAGCTCATTGGCTTTAAGAGAATTCTCTTTGGCGAAAAAAGACACCAGGCTGGTGATCGATCCGTCGAAGTATCCCTTTACCATGTTGTTTAGGTAGAAGCGGGTATACTTCTCGCGGCTTACCAGTGGAATGTACTCGTGCGTCTTGCCATAAGCTTTGTGCGCTACGAAGCCTTTTGTTTCGAGTATCCGGATTATCGTGGAGACTGTATTATATGCAGGCTTCGGTTCAGGCATTTGTTCAAGTATGTCTTTCACGAATCCCTTACCTAAAGACCATAGCACCTGCATGACCTGGTCTTCGGCCTTTGTAAGCTCTTTCATAACGATATATTTAGGTATAAAACTAAAGATTTAGTTTTAAAAAAGCAAACGGCAACTGAATGTCGAACCGCAGAACAGAGGAACGTGAATGTCGAACAGCAAAACAGACGAATACATGAAGCAGAAACTGCAGAACGGATGAATACATGAACAGCATAAAGCGCAGGAGTGTCTGCCGGCCCCTCAACAACGGGCTCGACCGGAGTGTCAGGTTCTCGCCTGGTCTTGAGTTACTTCGTAATTAAATTATTCAAGCTATCGCAAACAGAAAGACTATCGAAGAAAACCCACGATCAATTTAACCGCCCTTCTACGGTTCAAAATTCATGTACTCATCTGTTCTGCGGTTCCCTACAGCGAATGCGTAAAGCAATAAGAAATAATATTCGCCCCCATTCTCAGCGCTTGCTCCCTTCGTTCCGGGGGATCGTTGTGAATACGCTGGTCTTCCCATCCGTTCCCTAAATCACATTCAAACGAATAGAATGCAACAAGCCTTCCTTCATAAACAAGTCCAAAGCCTTGTGCCGGCTTGCCATCATGCTCATGGATCTTGGGAAGTCCTTTCGGGAAATCAAACTTTTGGTGGTAGATCGGGTGATCGAACGGAAGCTCGATGAGTTCGAGCTCGGGAAACACTTTCTTTAACTCTATTCGTACAAACTTATCAAGGCCATAATTGTCGTCGATGTGAAGGAACCCCCCCGCGATAAGATAGTTTCGGAGGTTAGACGCTTCTTCCGGGGAGAACACCACGTTGCCGTGGCCCGTCATATATACGTATGGATAGTTGAACAACTCCTGGCTTCCAACCTCGACAGCATCTTCTTCCGCTTCGAGGAGCATGTTCAGTTCTTTATTGCAAAAACGAATAAGGTTGGGGAGGGCAGTCTTGTTTGCATACCAGTCGCCGCCGCCATTGTATTTCAACTTGGCAATTTTCAGTTGAGAGTATGCCGGGACGGATACCGCTGCTAATAATATGAAGAGAAAAACCCCTGAAATCTTTGCTGTCATGATTAAACCCCTCGCTCTTTTATTGATCTAAACAACACAAAAAACGAAAAATCTACCCATGAAAACTATGAAAAATGTGTTAGGATCGGCTATAGCGGCTTGCGTGATTTTTTTGGTCTCCTGTGAAGATAAGGTGGAATTCAGCGCAAAGGAGACCGCCAGCGTGGAAAATGAGGCTGCGGTGGACGGTTATTATGAAGATGCAGACGACATGGCGGTGATGGTGGTGGCCGCCGACCAGGGCACTCTTAACGGCAGCCGCGAGTCGGCTTCGCGTGGCATCGGTAAAGACAAGCTCGACATCCGCTTCGCCTGCAACACAACTACCGTGACGCTCGAATTCGCTGCCGATAACACGCCTTCGAAGCCTCATGGTACTATAACGATCGACTTCGGGACGGCGGGGTGTACCGATTCGAATGGCAACATCAGGAAGGGAAAGCTTAAGGTTGAATTCAAAGGCCGCAGGTTCCAGCCTGGCTCTTCGATAACAACAACCACTGAAGGGTATTCAATCAACGGTGTT
>DASRSO010000168.1:0-14652 GCA_035656375.1 Cyclobacteriaceae bacterium
AGTGCTACGCCCGGGTGATGGAAGTCGGGTACATCGACTGGTGTATCGTCGCGCACAAAAAAGGCCCAACGTTTTTTACGTCTCTTGTATCGAAGAAAATCGAGGGCATGGTTAACAGACACCCGGTATATCCATGTTGTGATAGATGATTCACCTTTGAACCTGTCGATTGACCGGTGGATCTCTATAAAGACATCCTGCGTGATCTCCTCGGCGTCGCTTGCATTTTGTACGATCGACAGCACGGTGTTGAATACCCGTTTGCTGTAGGATTCGTAGAGCTCCCGAAGGCCTGGAACGGTCATCAGATAAAACGTCCGTTGTGTACGGCAACTTCCGAGCCTTCGGCCAGGAACACTGAAACCGGCTTTTCATTCGACAGGAATGCGAACTGTTGACCATAAACATCTCCGAAGTCGACGTTGACACTGCATGATGTTACCGGGTAAACCTCCCACGAAGGGTGTTCGACCAGGTATTCCATGGTGGTCTTGTTGTTTTTCTTGTAGCCCCAGTAGTGCTCCAGTATAAACTCTTCTTCGCTGCCATTTTTTATGGCGAGAGGTGTTTTGTCAGATGCAACACGGAATGTGTTCCACTCTTTGCCTTTCCATCGGTATTCAATGTTCCAGTTGCCTGGCGAGGCAATGTGCGAATAGGCCGTCTGCATAATTCTATAGCTCTCTTTGTACATGAGGTTGGCCATCCAGGCGACTGTTGGTTTAGCAACAATCTCTTTTATAAAAACGACGCCTCGTTTTTCGCCACAGCGAACATAGAACCGCAGGTTGATCTGTTCAAAGTCTACATGAAAGGGGATCTTAACGCCTTTCACACGGGTGTTGAAGAACATGAAACCGACGAGGCTGAGGTAGCATTGTTTGTTCCTGAAGTCGATCTCGGTCTTAACGGGAACGTAGGGCAGTAATACGACCGGGTCGATGACGTAGTTAGCGATTGCCAGTTTACGCCATTCGGCTGTCAGGAAGGGTCGGGGCATACTCTAAAAATAATAAAGGGGGCGTTAACCCCCTTTATTATTTTACCTGGATACCAGCTTCCTCCTGATGAAATCAGTGAAGCGGTACCTTTTCAATGCGTCGGCGGGAAGGTACTTCGCGCCCTGGATAGTCCCGATACAGTCGGGGCTACCGCAATTGCATTCGAATGGACTATCCATGTCCCATTCTGCAGAAGGATAAAAGAATGTCATCTCTTCGCCAGGTGACAGCGGCTTGAGAGTTACAAGCTGCATGGTCGTGGTGTCGAAGAAACAGTTGGGGTCACAGCTGTTGTTCATGCACTCGAGGCACTCAGGAAGGAGCTCAATGTGAACGTTTTCTCCGACCTGAACGGTCAGATAGTTGGGTTCGCGGTGTGTAGCGCGTGAAATAAACCCAACAATGTTCTCATTAGCCTTAAAATGCTTCATCGAAAACAATGAACGACTGCTTGTGATGGGGTCTATCCGTATCTCAGCAACTTCACCAAGATCGGACTCAACAATCGGATCAACAAAACTCATTTAAGTGTAGTGGTTGGTAATGATGCAAAATAGTTAAAGAAGATTTAATAGTGAAGAGTGAACAAGGAAAAGTTGAAGCGTTACTCTTCTTTAAGTGTATCAACAGGTTTAACTTGTGATGCTTTCATTGTTTGAGACCCAACTGTTATCAATCCAAGTATCAATAGCACTAAAGTGGCTATTACAATGGTACCAACACCGAACTCAACACGGTTAGGAAGGAATTCAAGCCATAGATTATTGACGAAATAGCTCATTGGCGCTCCAATAAGCACTGCAACGCCCAATACTTTAAGGAATGTCTTTGATAAAAGGACGATTATACCCCAATCTGCAGCACCTAACACCTTCCTGATGCCCACTTCCTTCTTTCTTCGCTCGGTCATATAGGTTGCCATACCGAGTAAACCGAGGCATGCGATAACGATTGCAAGGAAGGAGATGAATCCAAGTATTGATACGATGTCCATGATGGCCTGGTGAGTGCCTGCCAACTGTTCGTCGAAGAACTGATATTTAAACTCATGGATGGGATCTACGGTCTTCCATTTGGCTTCAAGGGTGCCAATTAGGGCCGGAAGGTCGTTTGTCGCCACCTTTACGTTAAGATATGAGAACGTTGAAGGGCGGTCGAAGAAAGGTCCCGACGCACGATTGAAGATCAGCAGTGGCCCGATCTCCTGTGAATTGATAAGGAGCTTGTAGCGGAAGTCTTTTACGACTCCCACCACTCTGAGCGGTTGTTTATCATACTTGCTTTCAATGAACTCTCCTACGATCCGTTCATATCCGAGTTTCCGGACGAGATCTTCGTTAACAATCACATCCACGCCGGTGGAATCGGACGTCGTTGGAATAATATTACCGTCCAGGAGCGTTAGCCCAAGATTGTCGATAAAGTTTTCGTCTGCGTTGATAACCCATGCCTGTGTATAGTCGTTTTCTCCTGGTTTGCGGATGCTCGCACCATTGGTACGGCCGGCGCCAGGTATGAGGTCGGCGGCCGAGATGTTCACAACACCATGCACTTGCGAGAGCTCGTTTGCCACCTTCCGGTAGTCCTGTCCCTGGAGACTTACATTTATAATATTCTCGGTAGCCATGCCGTAGTCGAACGACATGTAGTGTTTGAACTGGTTGAAAATAAGTATCGATGTGGTGATAAAGACCAGGGATACACAGAACTGCGACACACTGAGCACCTTTCGAAGTCCCCAGGCCGATGTGCGGGAGCTTTCTTGTTTTTTTAGGGCATCTACGGGTTTATAGGCAGAGAGCCGGAAGGCCGGATAAGTGCCAGCTATTATTCCGATAAATAAAGCAAAAGCAACAAAGGCTATAAGGATGGATGGATCGGCCGTTAATTCAAATTCCAGGTATTTATTCAGCCACAGCGAGGTGAAGGCGGGCCTCAGCAAAGCAAGTATAGCAAGTGCCATCGCCAATGCGCATAGCGATACCACTATCGATTCACCCACGAACTGCGCCACCAATGATCTTTTATTAGCTCCCGCAACCTTACGGATCCCTATCTCTTTGGCCCTTGTGAGCGCACGCGCGATAGACAAGTTCGTATAGTTGAGGCAGGCGGAGATCATAATGATAACAGCAAGTATTCCCAGGAGGTAATAACCCTGTATTGGCATACGGTTGTTTGTATCATTACTGTAGAGACCAAGTTGCACATCAGTGAGCGACTGTGCTTCGAAGGTCAATCCCTTCGAATATTCAGCCTGGATGTTTGAAGCCTGCAGTTTCACCACATCGGCCAACGCCTCGTTCAGATCTGCGACACTTTTGCCATCATGCAACATCACGTAGTTGTAAGGCCTGAAGTACCAGTCCCAGTTGTTCGAGAGATCTTCCATTTTCATTTCCGACTGCAAAATCGAAATCGTGGAGGCAGACATCAGCACATCGAACCGCAGGTGCGACTTGTATTTTGAGGCATCGATGACGCCTGTAATTGTAAAACTTCCCCAGTCGACCGGTGGTTTTCCTGTCTCGTCGTCGGACTCGATCGGGAAAGGGAGATTGCGATCCGAGAACTGCACAGTTTTTCCAATGGGGTCGTCGCCACGAAAAAGGTATTGCGCCAGCGACGTCGTAATGACGATCGAGCGGGCATCGCGCAAAGCAGATCCTTTGTCGCCTTGTTCAAGAGTGAAATCAAAAATTTTAAAGAACGAAGGGTCGGTAAAGTAGCCCTTCATCTGGGTAACCTTCTGGCGATATTGAACGTCGCCAGAAACACCGGGGAGCAACGTAGCGGCATCTTCTACGATCGGGTAGTTGGCCTTAAGGTAAGAACCCAAAGGGTATGAAGTTGTCGCGTAGGGCTGCCGGCCATTGGGTGCATGTGTGAGGATCCTGTAGATCCGATCTTTACGTGTATTGAATTGTTCGTAACGATTCTGATCGGCAAGCATAAGAATGATCAGAAGGCATACCGACATCGCAAGGGCGAGACCAAAGATGTTGATGAACGAGAACATCCGGTACTTGCGGATGTTTCGAAGGGCTATGGTGATGTAGTTTCTTAGCATGTAGAAATGTAAAAAACTACTTGTAAAAAAATGTAATGAACGCGAACGTTATCGCTCGTTCTTGTTATATCGTTCGTTTTTGTTCACGTCGATCATGTGTGTGTCCAAAACTGCACGGCTTCCACGGGGAGGTTCTGGTTGTTTTGACCACTTTCTCTTCAAGAATTGATAGGTAAGCCAGCAGGTTGCAAGTCCAACGGGGATGGCGAGGAGACTCGTGAAAGAGTTCATTTCATCGATGAAGCCGGGTGAGACGATCTCGCCAACCACGGCGATGATGAACCACCCAAAGACGATGCCGGCATAATACGATACCACACCCAGCAAGCCGAAGCCCCACTGATTTTTGTCGTGCTTGCCAGCAAGGTCATAAAACCACTTGCCAACGAAGTAAATGAAGATTAGTCCTAACATAGTTTTTAACTATTCCATTTGCGTTTGAGCCAGAAGTAAATCAGTGCCCCCGAAGCTATTCCAAAAGGAATACACCAGGGATAAAACTGTTCTTCCGGCAAATCGGGCGTGGCTATTGTTATTAAAACTGCACCGATGAATATGCCAAACAAGTAGGCAACAACTCCAACTAACCCAAATATGTATTTGTTCTTCCCGTACTCGATCGCAAGATTATAGTATTGTCTTCCGGAGAATGCCACTATAATTGCGACCAGGAAGTTGATCATGCTGTTACCAGGATCTCAAAGCTTTCGGCCGACGCGCGCTTCATGTATTCGTCGTAGTCGTAAGGAGTATCACCACCTTCAAGCAAGCATCCATCCGGAATTGTAGGATAGATCTCTTCGTAGGTCTTCACCAGGTTCATGAACACCCGCCGGTACACGTGGCTGCGGTTGATCTTATCGGGATGAGGTATGCCCGCCGCTCCCATGAGCTCCACAAAACTTTCTACTGTATTCTTATGGAAGTTGGCAACCCTGGTCGTCTTGTCTTCCACCACGAGGCCTTTCATGAAGTAAGGATCCTGCGTAGCCACACCGGTAGGACAGGTATTCTTGTTGCATTCGAGAGCCTGGATGCATCCAAGAGCAAGCATCATCGCGCGTGCACAGTTGCATGTATCGGCACCGAGTGCCATCGCACGAACGAGATGAAATCCCGTAAGCACTTTGCCCGATGCAATGATCCGCATCTCGTTGCGAATAGCGAAGCCTCGAAGTGAGTTATCGACAAAGGCAAGTGCATCAAGTAACGGCATACCTACGAAGTTCGTAAACTCCGGAGGTGCAGCGCCCGTACCACCTTCACCGCCGTCGACGGTAATGAAATCGGGATATATCTTGAGCTTCACCATCGCTTTGCATATGGAAAGGAACTCGCTCTTGCGGCCAACACAAAGTTTGAAGCCAACCGGTTTGCCACCGGAAAGATTTCTCAGGCGCTCCACGAATTTTATGAGTTCCACAGGAGTTGAGAATGCACCGTGGAAAGGTGGTGAGAACACCGTTGTTCCTGCTTCCACGCCACGAATGGCAGCAACTTCGGGGGTATTTTTCTTGGCCGGAAGGATACCGCCGTGACCGGGTTTCGCGCCTTGCGACAGCTTTATCTCGATCATTTTTACGTTCGGCTTCGTCGCATTCGCTTTGAAGGCCTCGTCGCTGAAGTTTCCCTCTTTATCGCGGGCACCGAAGTAGCCGGTACCGATTTGCCATACAACATCTCCACCGGGTTCGAGGTGATACGGACTGAGACCACCTTCGCCGGTGTTATGTGCGAAGCCACCCAGCTTCGCTCCGCCATTCAATGCGAGCACGGCATTCTTGCTCAACGAACCGAAGCTCATCGCCGACACATTAAGCACGCTCATGTCGTAAGGCTGTTTACAATCGCGGCCACCGAAACGAATTTTCGGATGATGATCCATCTTGTGAAAGTCGATAGGTGCAATTGAGTGTGTCATCCATTCGTAGCCTTCGGCGTACACGTCGAGCTGGGTTCCGAATGGCACGGTATCGATCTGCTTCTTGGCACGCTGGTAGATCACCGAACGTTCATTCCTGTTTATCGGGGCACCATCGGTGTCTGACTCTACAAAGTACTGCTGGATCTTCGGGCGGAGGTCTTCGAAAACATAGCGGAGGCGACCCAGCAACGGGAAATTCCGGCGTATCGACTGCCTGACCTGGATCATGTCTTCGACACCCATGTAGATGAGGGGCGCTACTATCACAAAAGCAAACAGCGCATCGATCCAGAAGTAGGCCCAGGCAAGGATTGCAACTGTTACAAGAATGCTGCTGAGAACGAAAATTTTTCTCATAGGAAAAGGACTTTGTCCGCCGGTGCTGTAGCGGGGGCGGGGTGTTGGATATCAAATATAGCGGGTTTTGGGTCACATTCGCACTTTTCGCTACTTTTGCAAAACCATCGGTCTGTGATCAGAAAATTTTTTCCGTTGGACAAGAACTACCTGCTGGAGGAAGCTCAGCTTCTTAGCCAGGACGATCTACTTTCCTCCCTTGTGGAGGTGGTGAAAGCAGAGTATGAATTACGATACAATCCCCTCGGAGTTTGCGATGACCTGATTTTGAAAATAAGGATGTATAAGAGCGGCAATCTTAAACCGCTCTATAATTTTTATCAGAACCTTGCCGGGATTTATCGCTATAGATACGGAGACAATCAGTTAGAATTTAGCTGGGATGGAATAGATCATTCTGAAAAGTATAAATCAGAATGGAGGGAGTTTTTTTTGAAACAGATCATCACGTTCTCTAAAAACGAATTATTCCTGCGCGCTGTGCTCGATCTTACGGTGTTCTTACCGGAAAATCGAAACGCACAGCTCGCCGAAAATCGAATGAATCACTTCATGCTACAGACTTTTGAAGTAAAGATCCATAAGCAACGTGGCATCGTTGCCGTTGCGTAGCTTATCTACCCATTTCGTTATTTAACGCACCTCCATAGTAGATCGCATTCATCAACATCTTCGCCGTTCCATACCAGAACGCGCGGAACGCCATTCCTTCTGTGAACCCGATCACCTTGCCGCGTCCCATGTTGGTAACACCAATAACCGAAGTGTTCTTCAGTTTCTCAAGGTTGGGTTTGCGGATATACCCACTCATCAACGGGTTGCTTCCATACGTGAGCGGATTGCTATAGGCACCTTTACCTTTTTCAAGGAACAGGTTGTTTCCTTTGAACACAGGGATCTTCGAATCCCAGTAACCGAACAACAACGGGTTAGTAAGATCTGCATCTGCCTGGAAGATCGCGCCGCTGGTTTCATCGGCGCCGCTGTTCTCCTGTATGTCGGCGTATGGTTTCGCTTTCGCCGGATCTTTTGATGGCTCGTCTTTTTTCATTTCGAACTTGCCGAGGCCGTTCGTTGTAAGCCAGTTGAGCGCGGTCTCAAACCCGATGATCACACCGCCGGTTTGTGTCCACGCTTTCAGTTTATCTTTTCCGCTGTCGTTGATCGCCGAATAATTGCCGGGCGGGAAAATGATGGTGCTGTATCGGCTAAGGCTTGTTGTGTTAAGAGTAGACTGGTGTATCAACGTAACGGGCATGTTGAAGCGGGTATCGAGCAAATGCCACATCTCACCGGCATCGTTGGCCGACACACCCGCGTCGATCACCATAGCGATGGATGGCTTCTGCAACACGGTAAAGCTGCTGCTTCCGAGGCTCACACCCTTATAGTCGAGGCCAGTATTAAATCCATACACGTCGATACCATCGCGCTCCGCAACTTCTTTGATGTACACCGCAATCTGTTCGGGAGCAAGGTCCTGGTTCTCGAGTGGCACGAGGATCGCACCACGCTCGAATTTTTTGCCGGACGAATGATAGAACACGTCATTCGAAACCTTGATGCGGATGTTGTGACTCAAGAGCCTGTACATGGCACGGGGTGCATAATATCCATACGTTTCAAAAACATAAGCGAATGTTGCTTTGTCACCGATCATCTTGCCCGTCGGCGCTTTCAACTCGGTCACCCTTTCGCCTGTCGCTCCCGGTGCCTTCAACTCTTCATAATCCAAACCGAACGCGAGAGGTAACGTCCACGTAGAGATATCATAAAACAAGCTGTCTTCGAACTTTGTGCGCTTCTCGAACATTGCCTTCACAACCCTGTAGTTCGGCTGGTTGGCCGGAACAACATACGCCGCATCGGGCTCGTACGATTTACCATTGATGGTTTGTGCCGACGGCAGCTTGTAGAACTCTACATTCTGACGAAGCATCATCTCTGCAAAATGGAATGTCCTCATCTTATCACGCGATGCCCCAACAACATACGCCTTCACCGGATCCTTCGCAGCTTCGCCCGAAGCACTCTTATAAAAGTCACGTTGAAAATTCAGGAACTCATCTTTCATTTCGTTGATCCCTTTCAAAGAGCTCAACATCGTAGTGAATTGATTTCGTATCGCAAATGGAAATCTCAATACCCCGTTTATGCTTTCCTGCGCATGACCGCGTGCGCTCGCTTGCTCGAAAAGAATTCCCACCGCACCCTGTGTGTCGGGATATGTCGATCCCTTGCCGTAGTAAAAATCATCGTAGCCTTCCTGCGTGAAGTAGAGCGATCCGATCTGGTCGAGCGCTTTCGCGTGATATTCGCCCAGCTTGCGTGTAAGCTCCTGGTTTTTCGGTGGTGTGAGCGGATGAACGCGCGCCGGAACGCCAGGCATAAAGAAGAATGTTGCGTTCGTTCCCTGCTCGTGGTGGTCGGTCAGTAAGTTTGGCTTCCATCTCTGGAATTGTTTAATACGCGCCTGCGATTCGGGCAACTGTGCCACCAGCCAGTCGCGGTTAAGGTCGAACCAGTAGTGGTTCGTGCGACCACCCGGCCACGGCTCATTGTGCTCGGTGTCGTTTGCATCTGTAGAAATGCTCATGCTCTTGCGTGAGTTCACCCAGCTCGAAAAACGTTGCATCCCATCGGGATTATAGCTTGGATCGAACAGCACGATGGTGTTCTCAAGATACTTTTCGATCTCCGGTCCCTGCGCTGCCGCGAGATAATATGCACCCAACATTCCCGCATTAACACCGCTGGGTTCGTTACCGTGAATGCTGCATCCCAAGTAGAACACAACCGGCATATTTTTCACATCGAGCGATCCCGAACGCGCGGGATCACTCAACTGCAAATGCTGCTGGCGGATCGACTCCAGGTTTTGATGATTTTTCGGGGAAGTTATCGTGAGCAACAACAGCGGACGGCCCTCATAGGTGTGTCCTGTCACTTCGAGAGTCACCCTGTCCGACGCACGGTCGAGGGCATACATATAATTAACAAGCCGGTCGTGGGTCACGTGCCATTCACCTACCTCGTGTCCGATCACCGATTTTGGTGTGGGCACCGCCGGGTCGAATCGGACACCCTCTGGCAGGTAATATGAGAGATCAAGTTGAGATTGTGCGAAAGCGCACGCAGGCAACAGGAGTGCGAGCAGCACGACGAATTTATTCATGGAGAAGGGCAGGTTTGGTTAATTAAATGGGAAGTAATAGCTTTTTAACAATAGCTACAAGGGCGAAAATTATGGGTGGAGTGCACCGATTTTGCGGGTTTTTTATGTTAAGAAATCGGTTGCAATTGCTAAAAAACGCGTCGTTTACAACCTTCTCTTTATCAAGCTGTTAACTTGAAAATCCCATGTTACTAATTTGTTAATCTTTTGTTCAGAAGATTTAAAATCGGCGAGTTATAGTCGAAAGGGAAAAAGGATATTTTTGTCGCACCTTTTTCCCACTCAAAATCTATCGTATGAGAAAACTTTTACTAACACTTATCCTTTCGGGGATAACGTCGCTGGGTTTGTTAGCCCAGATCACCACGTCGGGTATCTCCGGTAAGGTGTACGGCGTTTCCTCTGACAAAGAAGATGCACTCCCTCAGGCAACGATTGTTGCCACACACGTTCCTTCGGGAACCACTTATGGAACCGTTACACTTGCTGACGGCCGTTATACAATTCCAGGTATGCGCGTTGGAGGACCTTACACAATCAGGTACTCTTTCGTTGGTTACAAGGAACAGGTATTCGAGAACGTTACACTCAACCTTGGTGTAATTTCATCTATCGACGTAAAGTTGGTGGAGGAAGGTACACAGCTGCAGGAGATCGTGATCACTTCCGACAGAAGTGACATCTTCAGTGCAGACCGTACGGGGGCTGCGACTTCTTACGGCAAAGGCCTCATCAACAGTGTGCCGACCATCGGCAGAACGATTGATGATGTTGTGAAGTACAACGCGTATGGAAACGGCAGGTCGTTCGCCGGCCAGGACAGCCGCTTCAACAACTTCACGATCGACGGATCTGTGTTCAACAACGGTTTCGGTCTCGGAAGCGCTGCGCAGGCAGGTGGTCGTACCGGTACTACTCCTGTATCACTGGATGCGTTTGATGAGATCCAGCTCAACGTTGCACCGTTCGATGTTCGTCAGTCTGGTTTTGCCGGTGCGAGCATGAACGCGGTAACGCGCTCCGGTACAAACGAAGTTTCTGCTTCGCTCTACATGCTTACCAGGGGAAATGGTCTCACTGGAAAGACTGTAGATGGTACAAAGCTTAGTAACATCAACATCAATGAAGACACCTACGGATTCCGTATCGGTGCGCCTATCATTAAAAACAAGCTCTTCATTTTCGGTAACTACGAGCAGTTCAAGAGCAGCACGCCCGCGTTCACTTTCGATTTGAACCGGGGTCAGACAGGTAGTAACGTTTCGCGCGTAACTGAAAGCGACATGCTCGATGTTACAAACTACATCCGTAACCAGCTCGGCTGGGAATCTGGTGCACTCGATGGTTTCAACAACGAGATCACCAGCCGTAAGGCCCTTGTTCGCCTCGACTACAACATCAGCCAGAATCATAAACTTGCTGTTCGCTACTCACATCACGACTCTCAGTCGGATCAGTTGATCAGCGGAAGTAACAGTAGTAACACAGCTGGTTTCGGTAACCGTACCAACTCGAGCACGGCGATGTCGCCGCAGAACACCGGTTACGTGATCCTTGACAACACAAGGTCGGTAGCGGTTGAATTGAACTCGAACTTCGGCAGCAAGATCTCGAACAAGTTGATCGGTACTTACAACTATCAGAATGAAGACCGTAAGTATAAGTCGCCATTGTTCCCCACAATTGAGATCCAGGACTTCGGAACTTTCAACACGAACTCAACTTACATCACGTTGGGTATGGATCCGTTTACCCCAAGCAACAAGCTGAGGTACTCAACATTCAACATCACGGATAACTTCACATACTTCGCTGGCGATCACACGATCACAGCAGGTGTAGCTTACGAGAAGTACAAGTCAGACAACCTCTTCTTCCCTTCTTCGAACGGTGTTTATGTTTATCGTAACATCGCCGAGTTCAAGCAGGCAGTTGACGCGTTCAAGGCGAATCCGAATGCGACAACATCACCAGTTCCGGTGTTGCGTTACAACCTTCGTTATTCATTGCTGCCCAGCGGAGAAGATCCCTGGCAGGTACTCAAGACCTCTACTTATAGCTTCTATGTTCAGGATGAGTGGCAGGTTAACGAGAAGTTCAAGCTTACGGGCGGTTTAAGGGGTGATGTTTTCGCATACGACAATGCGACAGCGGAGGACTTCTACAACCCGGTTGTTGGTGGTCTTAACTTCAGGGATGAAGATGGCAACGACTACAACGTAAACACAGGTGCATTCCCCAAGACAAAACTTTTGTTGTCGCCACGTGTTGGTTTCAACTACGATGTGAAGGGTGACAAATCTTTCCAGCTTCGTGGTGGTAGCGGTATCTTCATTTCGCGTATTCCCCAGGTGTTGGTTTCTAACCAGCTCGGTAACAACGGTGTAAACACTTCGTTGATCGCCGGCGGTAGCACAACAACGACTACAGGTGTTGCCCTTGCATATCCGTTCCGTACAGATCCTGCAACTCTTCCCGCAGGTGTAAGGCCGAACCCTGCTGGCGTAAACCTTGCCAACCTTCCTCCTTACGTGGTTAACGCAACAGATCCTGACCTGAAGTATCCTGAAGTTTGGAAAACAAACATCGCGGTTGACTACAAACTTCCTTTTGGTGTGATCGCAACTGGTGAAGTTATCTACAACAAAGTTCTCCAGGGTCTGCGTTACATCGATGCTAACCTCAGGGGTCCTAACAGCACATTCACAGGTGTTGATTCACGCGAGCGTTTCCCCACATATGGTAGCAACGGATCGACACAAACTGCGCCCGTTAACGTTGCTCGTTTCTACAACCAGAACGTTACAAACGTGTTTGTGTTGAAGAACACAACTGAAGGTAGCGCTTACACTATTACAGGTAAGTTGGAGAAACCAGCTGTCAAAGGCTTCGGTGGTATGATCGCCTACACTTATGGTAAGGCGAAAGACATCCAGTCGGTAGGTAGCACAGTGCAGGCAAACATGCCTACTACAATGGGCCAGAACTACCTCGGCCTGTCGTATGCAGACAACGACCTGCGTAGCCGTGTTATTGGTTACGCGAACTACCGCATCAACTACGGTGGCGAATATGGTGGATCGACAATGCTTACTGTTGGTTTGACTTCAAACAGCGGTCTTAAGTATTCTTACATCTATTCTAACGACTTGAACGGCGACGGTCAGACAAACGACCTGATCTATGTGCCCAACAGCGCTTCGGAGCTTACGTTCCTTCCTTTGACTGTAGGTACTGGTCCAAATGCAAAGACGTTCACTCCTGCAGAACAGCAGGCAGCTTACGACTCATACATCGACAACAACCCTTACCTGAAAGAGCGCCGCGGTCAGTATGCTGAGCGTAACGGTGGCTATTCACCATGGTTGACACGCTTCGATGTGTCTCTCGTTCAGGAATTCTTCGTTAACGTAGGTGGTAAGAAGAACACACTCCAGGTTCGCCTCGACATTCTGAACTTCGGAAACCTGTTGAACAATTCATGGGGTGTAGGTTATATCGCTCCTGGTGCAAACTTCAACAACATATCTCCGATCAGTGTGGCTAACGGTGGTACACAAGCGCCTACTTATCGTCTTGCTACGCAAACGATCAATGGACAGCCTGTACTTATCCAGGATTCGTTCCTCAAGTCTGCTGCCCTCGCGAATGCATGGCAGGGACAACTTGGTCTGCGTTATATCTTTAATTAATGTGTTTTTTGTGTTAAATAAAGAAGGGGGCTTCGGCTCCCTTTTTTTATTTTCAGCCTATGAAGTGGCTAACGATTATCCTGGTTTTTTGCAGCGCGGGGGCATTAGCTCAATCTTTTAAAGATCAGTTTATTCTTTGTGCGCACCGTGGCGGGATGTATGATAACTATGCCGAGAACTCCCTTCGTACACTGGAGTTCCTTGAGAAGTCGTTTGCGGGAAAAGAAGTAATGGCTGAGGTGGATATCAGGAAAAGTAAAGATGGAACGCTGTTTTTATTGCATGATAATACCCTTGAGAGAACAACGAACGGCATTGGCGAGATCGGGGATAAGACGGATGCGTACCTGAAATCGTTAAAACTTAAGAATGGAAAGGGCGAGTTGACAGACGAAGGCATTCCAACGTTCAGAGAGCTTCTTCAATTTGTGTCGAAGCGGAGAATTCTGTTGATGCTTGACGTGAAGATCGATGACTGGAAGGTGATACTCGATGAAGTTCGCGCTCAGAAAATGATTTCAAAATGCCTTGTGCTCACTTTCAAGCCCGAGTATTCAAAAAAAGTACATGAATTGGCGCCGGATATCCTTGTGTCATGTCTGGTAAGAGATGAAAACGACTGGGATCAAATCAAAAAGATTGTTTCAAAGGATGTTGTTCTCGCATATGTAAGCAAAACAACGCCAGATGTCCTCATTGCTCACCTTAAGGCACAAAAGATCCCGCTTGTTTCCGATGCAAGCGAAGCAACAACAAATAATTTTAAACTATACACTGCGGATTACTATCGTTCGGTGATCGATCGTGGTGTAAATGTGTATGTGACCGACCTTCCTATAGAGGTAAGCAAGCTCATATCTAACTGATTTTTATTAGTTAAATTTATGTATGTGCTCCCCGCTCTCCCGCTACAAGGCACCCGTACTTGGCATTCTGCTTTTATTGCAATCCTGCGAAAAGCCCGCTGAACACACGTTTGCGGAGACTCCGCAAGTAGAGCTGGATTTGGAGGCTATCCGCACGCGCGGTTATTTAAATGCCCTTGTCGATAATAACTCGGTCAGTTATTTCATTTTTCGTGGCGAACCGATGGGCTACGAATATGAACTCCTCCAGCGATTCGCAGAAGACCTTGGCGTTGAACTTCGCATCAAAATTATTTCCGGCGTAGAAGAATCCATCGAACTTTTAAATAAAGGGGAAGGAGATGTGATCGCATTTCCGTTGACAATTACAGACGAACGCAGCAAATACATCGCGTTCACGAAACCATTGTTCACCACCACGCAAGTACTCGTTCAGAAACGCGACACGATCAACAACCTTATTCGCCTGCACGCAGACCTTATTGGGAAAGAGATCCACGTAATGAAAGGTTCGTCTTTCAAAGACAGGCTGCAGCGACTTTCCCAGGAAATTGGCGGGCAGATCAT
>DASRSO010000169.1:0-16915 GCA_035656375.1 Cyclobacteriaceae bacterium
ACTAAATGGTTCATCACCAAAGCTCTTCTCTCCAACGTCGAACGTAATAGTTTGTGGAACTTTATTCAACGTCAACACGGCGGTTTCACTGGCGGATGCAAATTGTGCGGTTGCTTCAACCTTTGCGACTACGTTGTAGGTTCCTCCTTTTCTTATTGTAACCACGCCTGTTGTCGCGTTAAGTCCGATATCAGTTGTCTCACCGGGCGCAAGTGCGTATGTGATCGCGCCGGTGCCTGGAGTTGTTGCCTGCACGGCAATCTGTTCAGCATCGAGTTGCACAGTTACATCGGGGAATGTAAGACCGGGGCCTTTCTTCAGCCATGCAACAAGAAAGTCACCATCGTCTTGCGTTGCCATTGTGATGCCGGTTGCATTTTCAATGATATAATTCTGTTGTCCATCGTCGGTGCGTAACTTATACACGCCGTCCTGGCCATAACCCGATGTAAGGGTTCCGTCCATATTAAGACGTGCGACATAAGCGGTTCTGTTATTTTGATTTGCCGAGTTGCAGACACCACTAAGGTAAATGTATCCATCGCTCGCGAGCACGATCGAACTGACACTTGCAACCGTGGCCTTGCTGTCGAGCTTGAATGTTGAGATGCCATCTTTGCCAAAGTCAGTTGCGAGCTGGCCATTCGGCTTATACTTGATGATTGCAGGAGAGGAGTAATCGTACGTAAAGCTCACGGCTATATAGATGTTGCCTGAAGCATCTACCGCCATGTCGTTTGCGTAGTCGAAGCTATTCCCTGCTCCGACCGCAGTAGTCACAACGCCATTGGTTCCGAAAGTCGGGTCTAATTCTCCGGCAGCAGTTAGCTTCAATACCATTATGTCAATGTTCGAATCGCTGACATGCTTGTGTCCACCGATGAGGATACTTCCATCACTCAGAACTTTGACGCCGGCAACTTCTTCGTATGCTGGCGCCTGCGGGATAATTTTTTTTCCTCCTGTTCCGAAGCCCGACAACAGGTTGCCGTTCGCGTCCATTTTCACCACCATGACGTCGTTAGTACTTGCGACTGTTACGAATCCCACACCAATTATATTACCTGAGGCATCCAAAGCCATCCTGGTGATCTGCGAATAACCTGGTGATGAGCTGATGATCTTTTTTCCGTTGGTGCCGAATGCCGTTACAAGAGCTCCGGTGGAAGGATTGACCTTTGCGATGGCCATCTGAGGACCAATGCTTGATTGATAGCTGTCGCCCGCGATCAAAAGGTTTCCACTTGCATCGAAAATCATGTCGCGTGGACGCTCGTCGTCGAGGAGGCCGTTGAAGTTAAAGTTCAGCCGGCCATCGCCGTCGAATGTGTTATCGATTGCACCGGCAGATGTAAACTTGGCGATCGAGAAGGTGCTGACAGGATCGAACGCACCCTCCTGCGTGCTTGCACCGGCGATGTACAGATTACCCGAATTGTCGTAAAGCATCCGGACAGGATTGTCGGCTTTACCTCCCACGGGTACAATGACCTTTCCTGTGGTATTGAAAGCCACGTCGAGCACCCCGGATGTATTGAAACGTGCGACCTCGAAGTTGCTGCCGTTACCGGCTACGGCCACAAAGCCATTGTTGTATATCCAGATACCGTTGCCGTTGCTTCCATCTGCGTTAAACAAAGTGCTGGCCACGCCATCGCCCCCGCCGAAGGCTGTAACTAACAAACCTGTGGTCATATTCAGCTTACCGGCAGCAAGCTCGTTGCCTTGTGCGGCTGCGAAGAACAAGTTTCCTGATCCGTCATCTTTGGTTCCCTGGATAAGCTTGTTGTCGAGCACCGTCACACCATGATCGCCGAAGCCATCGATGAGAACTCCGTCCTGGCCGATTTTGGCAAATCCAGACCGCTGAGCGGTGGTGGTGGTGGTGTATCCTGAAATAATGATGTTGTTCGCGTTGTCGAGATCGACATTAAAGGCGGCATCGCTCTTTCCGGGAGCAATATCGACACGCGCCTTGCCACCGCTGCCGAACCCAGCCACCAACTGACCATTCGCGTCCAGCTTCACCACACCCATGTCGGAAGGGCCACCGGTTCCGGTGAAATATCCCGCGAGATAGATGTTACTGCTCACGTCGACAGTCAGATCATACGCCACCTCGTTGTTGTTGATTTCGATCGTAAATATTCCGTTGGTGCCGAATGATGTAACGAGCGCCCCGTTGGCGTTGATCTTGAACGCCATAATTTGATTATATGCGATTGAACTGGTTATATACCTGACGTTGTATGCGCTAACAATAAAATTGCCAAGCCCGTCGCTCACAATGCCAGTTGCTGCACCAAGCGCTTTGGTTCCAGGCAACGTCATAACACCATGATCGCCAAAACCATCAACAAGCTGGCCATTGGAATTCAGCTTCATAATCATAACGCGCGGCTGGCCGTCGTCGCCTTGTGTACTACCGGCAACTATAAGGTTCCCGCTGCCATCGATTATCCCTGCCCTGCCGGCATCGTCGCCGTGACTGGGGCGAAACGTAGCGATACCATTCACACCGTAAGAGGCTACCAGTGCTCCGGTGGGACCAATTTTCGCAATGGTAACATCGTTATTGGCGCCGTTATACCCGTAACCGATAACATACAGGTTATCGCTATTATCAGCTACCATATCGAACACAGCTCCATTACCAGGAAAATTGAAACCAAGCTTCTTCGTGCCCTGATCTCCACGCGTGGCGTCGAAATCGGTAGGCTGAGCAACAACATTTGTGATAAAGGCAACTAAGACAAGAACAACACTGTACAGTAGTTTCATGCAGGATTGAGGTATTACGCAAAAATATCATTAGAATAAGTGGCACAATGGATTTCATACCCCCAATTCTTGTTTCCTTTCATCAAAATAAGTTGGGATATTTTGTTTCTTTTGATATATAAATAAACACCACGCATGGCTTCACGACGACACGTAATCAAAGCACTCGGACTATCCGCACTCTCGATCCCTGCCCTGGGCAATTCGTATGAAGCGAACCTGCTTCCTTCGAAGGAGGATCCGAACTACTGGAAGAAAGTTCGCGACCAGTTCTCGCTGTCGAAAGACATGGTGTTTTTCAATCCCGGAACTGTCGGCGCAATGCCTAAAGTTGTGGTTCAAAAAATGATTGACCACCTTCAATACATCGCTTCGAATGTTGCGGATTGGGCGTATGTCGACGACAACAAAGAAGAATTCATCAGTGGTTACAATAACCTGATGGGCATCCGGACCAAAACAGGTCAGTTGATCAACGGAGAACCTTCGTGTATTTCGATGACCGACAACGTAACCAACGGCATGAGTTACATCGCCAACGGGCTTCAGCTTAACCCCGGTGATGAAGTTCTCACCAGCAACCAGGAGCACTCGGGCGGACAAAGTGGTTTCATGCTCAGGGAAAAGCGTTACGGAACGGTATTCAAAACGGTCGTTATTCAAAAGCCCGCAAAAGATTCGAAGCAGATATTCGACGCGGTGATGAGTGCGGTTACTCCAAAGACCAAAGTCATCATGCTGTCGCACATGATCTCCGGCAGCGGCGCTATCGTTCCGGTGAAAGAGATCTGTGCCGAAGCAGGAAGCCGTGGGATTTTTACACTTATCGACGGCGCTCAAACCATCGGACACATCAAAGTCGACGTTCGCGACATAGGCTGTGATGCTTACGCCGGATGTTTTCACAAGTGGATGGGTGCTCCCGCAGGTACCGGCTTCCTCTACATTCGTCCCGAAAAGATCAAAGAGATCTGGACTACAGTTGCGAGTGGCCGCTGGGACAATCACGACGACGAAGGATTCCGCTTCACTCAACGAGGTACAGGAAACTTCCCGGTGTTGAAAGGACTCGAGGCATCGATCGATTTCCACAACGAAATAGGTCCCGACCGTGTTTACGAACGGATCAAATTCCTCGGTCAACGACTTCGTACAGGCCTAAGAAAGATCAACAAAGTGAAGATCTTTTCGCCCGAAGATGAGAGCATCTGTGCAGGTATCTCGACCTATAAAGTTGAAGGCCTTACCGGCAAACAATTACAAGATGCGTACTGGGAGAAAGGAAGAATGAGACCAAGAGCGCAGGGAGACTTCGGCGTAAGACATTGCACACATATTTTCAATTCGGAAGAAGAGATCGACAAGGCGCTGAAGATCGTCGCGTCTCTATAGGAACTTCGAAATGTAAGCGTTCGCAAAACGCTCGCCCATCTTTCTTTGTGCTTCAGAATTAAAATGCAGGAAGTCACCTTTGTGGCCGAGGTCTCCTGTTTCGATTACTGCCGAACGCCTGTCGGTCTTCGAATACTCCGACAATTGCTGATTCAATTTTTGAAACTGTTCAGGGTTCTTTGAGAACGATCCCAACTCGCCCATAAGGAAGGGCAGGTTACGATCACCTGTAAGCTTTCGAAAAATACTTGCGAGCTCTTTCAAACGGGCGGGATGCTGTTCGATGTCTTTTGCCGTATTCGCGTTGGATTCACCCTGGTGCCACAAGATGCCCTTGAAGACACTCACCTTTAACGCAAGGGCAATCTTTTCTTTTGCATTTGACAGCAGCCTGACATCGCGCCATGTAGAATCTTGTAGCCAGTGATGAATAGAGCTTCCGCCAACCGCAGTGGGTACAAGCAAGATCGTAACATTCTCCGGTGCAGACTTCAATAATGTTCTTGCAAAGCTTAGTCCGCAGTCGAGACCGGTGCGGGTTGGTTCGTAAAAGTGTAATGGCTCTTTCGCGACAACAATTTCATTTTTCTTGTTGATCGTCAGGATGCGCGGATCTGGTATCGTGTCGGAAGGTTCCACAACGCCGCGACCTGCCATGTTCGATTGGCCGGCCAGAAGGAATGCCCATACATTTTTCTTTGCAGGCAGATCACCGGCAACAATCGTTTGTCCAGGAAAATATGTGTCGATGACTGGTTGAGCTAACGCAACCTGCGACGTAACGACAATGATGATGAGAGCAAGAAACTGTTTCACATTCTAATATACGTCGTTTCTTTTTTACTAATTTAAGATCACTGTTGACTTTAACCCCTTTTCAAGAAAATGGATTTCGAACTTATCATTGCCGTGGTCGGCGTGCTCTTCGGCGCCGTTCAAACCTACCAGGCATTCAAAGCGAATAAGACTGTTGCAACCGAGAAGAGTAAGAATGAAAATCTGAAGAGACTGTTCGGTAACGACGACCAGTTGTTGACAAACGTAGGCGCTGTTCTTAAGAAGATTGAAGAAACGCTTATCGAGGAAGCCAGTACCGGGAGGATCGAAGTGAAGAACCTTGGATTGGACCTTGAAACAGTTGTGCCATGGCTGGGACGAGAAGTCGGCCCGAATATCATGGGTTCGAAACTGAAAAATGTGCAGCTAGAGTACAAGGCCCTGATCGTCAATCCCCAAAGCCCGATGATCAACAGGATGATCGACGGCGATAGTGATATCAGCACGGCAACGGTAACGAGTCGCCTCGAAGAAATTAAGCGCATGGCGAAGCAGAACCTCCCCAATACGAAGATCGAAATACGGTCGTACGACCTGCCCCCGGTTATTCACGGTTTTGTTATAAACAACAAGCACTTGTTTATTAGCTTTACAGAAGTGTCGAATGAAAAATTGAAAGGCGGAACGTTTCCCTATTGCTATATGGAATTCGATCACACTTCCGATCTTAACAGGCACTATTTTAATATGTACAGGACGTGGTTCGACTACATGTGGGATTCATCGAAACCAGCCTATCAGAAAAACTGATCAAATGCTTAAAATAGCACATCGTGGCGCAAGCGGATACGAATTGGAGAATTCAATGTCGGCATTCAAAAAAGCAATTGAGCTGGGTGTCGATCTCGTGGAGCTCGATCTTCAACTCACCAAAGACGATCAACTGGTTGTTTTCCACGATTACGCTCTCGATCGTTGCACGAACTCGAAAGGGCTTATCGCCGACGTGACACTAGCCGACCTCCGAAAAAATGTATTATTGAAGAACGGTGAAAAAATTCCGACGCTGACAGAGGTTTGTGACCTCTTTGCAGATCATGATGTGCCACTGCTCGTAGAGCTCAAGAACACAAACACAGCTGCAAAAGCCTACAAAGAACTTATCTCAAAATTGTCGGGTGATGATTTTTCGTTGGGTTCATTTTTTCACAAGCAGATCTACAATCTGAAATCGCAATGGCCTGACGCAAGCACCTGCATCATGTTCGAAAGTTATCCCATAGACCTGACGATTTACCTGAAGAAGCTGAAAGTGGACTACGTGGCAGCAGGCTTCGAATCGACAACTCCCGAGATGGTTGACGAGATCAGGAAGGCGAACGTGAAGTCGCTGGTCTGGACGGTCAACACCGTGGAAGACATTCGCGAAGCCAAAAAAATGAACGTCGACGGAATTATTTCGAATTACCCGGACAGGATCGGTTGAATCTTAACTGAACCGGAATGGAAATCAAATTCGATATCTGGTCACTCCTCACAATCATCGGTGCAGCGCATGGCTTCTTCCTGGCCCTATGGCTCGTCGCGCGAAAAGACAACCGGGCCACGAACAAGTGGATGGGCTTTTTATTACTGTCAATTTCAATACATCTCCTCGAATACTCTGCCGACATCAGCGGAGTATCAGTCAGGTATCCCGCGATTATTGCGATCACTTATCCATTGATCTTCTGCATCGGCCCGTTCTACTACCTGTATTGCAATAGCCTGCTGACTGGCAGATACAGGTTCAGGTTAAAGACCATTGTACATTTTATTCCTTCCGCACTGGTACTGGTTGCGATGTTGCCATTTTACATGATGCCTGGTGAAGCAAAGGTTGAATTTATTACAGGGATAGATCAAAATGGAACGCTGGAGATCCCCATCGAACAAATCGTTTTCATGTGTGCACACATCGCGCAAACATTAATCTACATCATACTTGCTTACAGGGTGATCGGACAACAGCGTGAAAAGTTCAAGCAGGTCTCATCGGATGTGACTGCGATACGAAAGCTCGATTGGCTTAAGATGGTGAACCTTTATCTTTCCATATTCCTGTGCATGTACCTGCTGGTGGTCGTGTTGTTGACGTCGGTGGATTCCTACCAAATAGAGCTTGACTATGTTCTGATGGCGGCAATGTCGATCGGGATCTACGCGATAGGCTTTTGGGCGATCGATAGCCCTGAGATCTTCAAGTCCCTTCCGGTCGTCGAACAAAGTAAGGACAGGCGTCTTGATCCTGGACGACAGGAAGTATTGAAAGAAAGAGTGTTGGAGATCATGGAACGTCAGAAGCCATACCTGAAGAGCGATCTTCGGATACTGGACCTCGCACGCATCATGAATGTTCCGGACCATGAACTTTCCAGCCTTATTAACGATGCGTTCGGTGTTAATTTTTACGACTTCGTCAATAAATACAGGGTCGAAGAAGCGAAGAAGCTCTTGAGCCACGAAAACGGGAAGATACTTACGGTGGCCTTCGAGGTTGGCTTCAACAGCAAGGCGACTTTCAATCGTGCCTTTAAAAAATTCACCCAGTCCACCCCTTCCGGGTTCAAGGAGAAAAATTCCCAATAAATCGGGTATCAACTTACCACTTGAGGCGAAAAAGGGTTTGAAACACGATTGATTCGCGATTCAAAATAACGAATCGATGAAGATCAAACACTGGGTGCAGACCCTTATTACTGCGGTGTTGCTACACGTAGCGCTGATTGCCATTTCTATCCTGGAAGTTTTCATTTACTCGATGACCATCGTGAGGGGCAAGACGGAGGAATTCTACTCCAAACACGCCGAAGTGTCGGGCCCGTGGGTATCGGGAATATTTGGGTCACTGTTCATTGTTTTGCTTGTGCGGCGGTTCATCAGGCAGCAACACGACGGGCCCCTTGTTTACGCGATTGCGCTGCCGGTTATGTACACAATAATTGATCTGATCTTAATTGGGATGTGGATGAACGACTGGACCCATTTTACCTTCACGACAATACTTGTGAACGGCTTGAAGCTGGGCGCGTCGCTTTTAAGCTACCTGATTTTCAGGAGGAAGTAATATTTTTATATGACACAACCTGCTACGATGAAGTACGTCCCCATCGCTGTCGAATAAAGCTATAGCCTACTCGCTCCTCAGTACCTCCGTTGGATTTCTCAATGCGGCCTTCAATGTCTGAAATCCTACCGTGAGCATCGTACACGCGAGTGTAATCAAACCAACACCGCCGAACACCCACCAGTAAATCGGCGTGCGATACTCGTAGGTCTGAAGCCAGTTGTTCATCATGTACCACGAGATCGGAAAAGCGACTACGAATGAAAACGCGATGAGCTTAAGGAAATCGGACGAGATCATCGAAGTAATGTTGTTCACAGATGCACCGAGTATCTTCCTTATTCCAATCTCCTTCGAACGCCTTTGTGTGGTGTACGACGCGAGTCCAAACAAGCCAAGACATGAAATGAATACAGCGAGTGCACCGAAAACTGCTGCAAGATTCTGTGCCAGCGCTTCGGTCTTAAACAGCTTATCAAATTCTGCGTCGGTGAAGTTGTACTCAAAAGGATACTCGGGATTATACTCTTTCATTACTTTCCCGATCTCCTCAAGATCACTTTGAATGTCCGTGGTATTGTTCAAACGGATCGTGAGGAACCTGAGAAAACCGCTCACATCCGGATGGGTGATAAGCATTATTGGGGACGCAGACTTTCTATAAACGTTTCCAGACACAAAATCCTTTACAACACCGATAACCTTCATGTGATGATCGCCCCTCACTACCTCCTCACCCACTGCCGAGCGATCGCTGATCAGCCTGGCGAAGGCTTCATTGATGATGATATTGTTGACGTCGGTGGTGACGTCGGGATTAAAATCGCGTCCCTCTTTTAAATTCATCCCAACCGTAGAGATGTACTCGGGTGTAACGGTCTCGACAAGGACCGACACGCTTTCGTTAGGATCTTTACCCTGCCAGGTATAGTCGTTCGAATCATACCAGCCAAATCTAAATACCGGGCTAATGCTCATCGCGGCGTTTTCAGCTACACCTTTTCTAATAAGCTCGGTTTTTATCGCATTGAAATTCTTCCTCACGTCGCCTTGCATTCTTATATAAATGCTTTGCTGGGTAGAATATCCAACATCACGGCCCTTCGTAAAACTGATCTGTTGATAAATGATCACAGTGGCAATCATCAGTGTAACCGACACCATGAACTGCACCACAACGAGTCCTTTGCGAACAAATCCAGAACCCGAGCTCGCCTTTATCTTCACACCTTTAAGAACCTGCACCGGGTTGAATGACGATAAGTAAAACGCAGGATAACTTCCTGCAAGCAAACCACAGACTAGCGTCACAGTAACCAACGCTACAACGTGCGTCCAGTCATTCAATCTCATGGTCAGTTCTTTTCCCACGAGTGAATTAAATGACGGCATTGTAAAGTACACAATGGCGATCGCTATAAGCACTGAAACAAAGGCGAGCGTTAACGACTCGGCAAGGAATTGCGAGATAAGTACACGCCTGCCAGCACCCAGGGTTTTCCGTACGCCTACTTCTTTAACGCGCTGCTCCGAACGTGCCGTTGCAAGGTTCATAAAATTGATACAGGCAACGAGCAAAATGATACAGGCAATGATTGTAAAAAGTCTGACGTATTTGATCTGTCCCTGGCCATCCGGCTGTCCATTCGAGAAACTATAATATAGATGCCAGTCGCTCATTGGGAACACAAAATATTTGCTGGTGCTTCCGGCATTTCTGTCGGTATAAACCTTTGTCAGCTTCTCATTGATGGAATTAAGATCTGCATCGGGGTACAGTTCAACAATGGTAGTTGCAGCAAGCGCATCCCACCGCGTCAGCCATGGAGCTTTGGCTTCCAGCAGTTCGTATCGTGCAAACCAGTCGGCCCGGAATGATGAGTTCGAACGTGGGTTTTCAATAACGGCGGTGATTGTAAAAAGTTTGTCCCTGTCGAGGGTTACAGTCTTGCCCAATACGTCGGTTGTTCCGAAGAATTTCATCGCCATCCTTTCTGTGATCACTAGCGAATAAAGATCATTAAGAGCCGTTTCTGCAGAGCCCCTCAGCAACTGTGGGGTGATGATAGACAGGAAAGTGGAGTCGACATATTGTCCGGTCTCATAAAATGATTTGTTGTCGGCGGTGATGAACGCGGAACCAGGATCTTCGGTGATCCGCGAAGCGGCCTTAATTCCCGCAACCTCATCGACCAATACTGCAGCCATCGGCCCCGGCAGGTTACTGCCCGTGAAAGCAACGCCGTTATGAATTTGATTGCCCATCACCTTGTAGATGTGTTCGCGCTTTGCGACATCATGATCGAACGTGACCTCGTCCTCAACCCAAAGGAAGATGAGCGACGCACAGGCAACGCCTACGGCGAGGCCAGCAATATTCAACGAGCTATACCCGCGGTTTTTCCACAGGTTGCGAAGAGTGGATTTGAAGTAATTAGTCATACGTCCAGGTTTTGAATGGTACCGGGAAAGAGCGGAAAGGTTACTATATTATAATATGAAATACCTGATCGCATCCATCCTGTCGATAATCGCCATTTTTGGCTGTACCTCAAAAAAAGAATCCGTCGCATTGGGCGCTAGCGACATCGGCGGTGTCGTAACCGGACCGAACGGCCCCGAAGCGGGCGTATGGGTAATCGCAGAAACATTCGACCTTCCCACGCGATTCGCAAAAATTGTCGTCACCGACGACCAGGGCCGCTACCTCATTCCCGAGCTGCCGGCAGCTAAATTCAACGTTTGGGTTCGGGGATACGGACTGGTCGACTCACCAAAAAAGGAAGCTCAACCCGGCACCAACCTGGATCTCGAGGCCGTGGTAGCACCCGACGCAAAGGCTGCTGCCGAATATTACCCGGCTGGCTACTGGTTCTCACTACTTCACATGCCCGATAAGAGCAAGTTTCCCGGCACCGGTCCAAAGGGTAATGGCATCTCACCCGACGTAAAGACCCAGGCACAATTTATACGCAGTGTCAAGTCGGGCACGTGCCTGGCATGTCATGCATTGGGAACGAAAGGCACGCGCCAGTTCCAGCCATCATTGGGAAAATTCAATAACTCGATCGACGCATGGGAGCGCCGTCTGCAATCGGGCCAGGCTGGAGCAACAATGATCACAAGCACCGTTGGTCTTGGCCGCGACGAAATGCTTCGCATACTTTCCGATTGGACCGACCGTATCGCCCAGGGTGAATTACCACCCGCTCCGCCACGACCTGCGGGCATCGAACGAAATGTCGTTATCAGTCAGTGGGATTGGGCCGATCCAAAAACATACCTCCACGATGTTGTTTCTACCGACCGAAGAAATCCAACAGTGAATGCAAATGGTTCTGTCTATGGCGCGGCTGAAGTCAGTGCCGACTACCTCCCCGTATTGAATCCCATCACCAATGAAAAAGACCGTATCGAACTTACCGTACGCGATCCTAATACTCCCAATAGCTCTGGTGATGTTGTAATGCCCTCACCTTATTGGGGCGACACGGCAATCTGGAAAAGTCAGACCAACGTGCATAACCCGATGTTGGATGCAAACGGCAAACTGTGGATCACTGCCGCCGTTCGTTCTCCCGATAATCCCAGGTTCTGCCTTGCAGGATCAAGCCATCCGTCGGCAAAGATCTTCCCGGTAGAGCGATCGTACCGTCATCTCGGTATCTATGATCCGAAGACTAAAAAGTATTCGCACATCAGTACATGTTTCAGCACTCATCACCTGATGTTTGCGGAAGATGAGAACAACACTCTGTGGACCAGTGGCGGCGGTGAGGTGGTTGGTTGGCTTAACACAAAAAAATATGAAGAGACGGGAGATGAAGAAGCATCGCAAGGATGGACGCCGCTCATTCTCGATACAAATGGTAACGGCAAGCGTGATGCTTACGTGGAACCAAACGATCCTGTGGATCCTAAAAAAGATAAGCGGATTGCGAAAGGCCTTTATGCTGTGTCGCCTGCAACAGATGGGTCGGTGTGGGGTTCTTCACTTGGATATCCCGGCGCGATCATTCGCCTGAATCCGGGGCCAGATCCTGCGGCAACTTCATTAGCGGAGTACTTCGAACTTCCACTTGATGAGAAAGGTGAGCCCATCGAAGGATATTCTCCGCGAGGTATGGACGTCGATCGCAATGGCGTGGCGTGGGTAGCACTCGCGAGCGGACACATGGCATCGTTCGATCGTAAAAAATGTAAAGTACTTAATGGTCCAACAGCCACGGGTCAACATTGTCCCGAAGGATGGACTTTCTATCCCGAGCCGTTACCCCAGATGAAAGGTGTTGAAGGATCAGGAAGTGCTGAAGCGAGTTACTACACGTGGGTGGATCAGTTCAATACTTCCGGATTGGGCGAGAACACTCCAATCAATACTGGCAATGAATCGGAAGGGCTGCTTGCATTGAAAGATGGAAAGTGGGTGGTGTTGCGCGTTCCATACCCCGTTGGATTTTATACAAAGTGGATGGATGGACGTATCGACGATCCCGCAGCCGGATGGAAAGGAAGAGGTCTTTGGGCGACGATCAGTACACGTGCGCCATTTCACATGGAGGGTGGCAAGGGCACAACGAGTAAGGTGTTCAAGTTCCAGGTGCGACCAGATCCGTTGGCGAAGTAATTCAGGTTTACAAAACTTTATTCACCCCCCGATGACGATCGGATCTCGAGGAACGGGTAGACAACTTTTGTAAGATGTAAACCCTGGGGATGTGCCAGCCTGTTGATAGCAGGCTTTTTTTTCGAGACCAGGTGCTGCTCGAACTCCTGGAGACTGAGTTCATGTCGTCCAATCAAAAGCAGTTTGTGAACGATGATCCTGATCATGCCGTTCAGAAACCGGTTCGCGGTGATTTGGAAGGTGAAGCGATCTCCGCTTATGTTACTATCGAAGCTTGCCGATTTTATTTTGCAGATAGTCGATCGATCGGGTCCGATGTTTTTACTGAATGGACTATAGTCGTCGTACCGGGTCAACATTGCGACTGCCCTTTCTACAAGTTTCACATCCGGGTTCTCGCCAGGATAATATGCACTTGTGTTTGTAATGTGCGGGGCTTTTTGGGTGTGAATTAAGTACCTGTACGTTCTTTCAGTGGCATCGAAGCGGGCGTGGCGGGAGTCTTCAACAGGAATAATGTCGAATACCGCAATGTCGTCGGGGAGATTTTTGTTCATCCGGAATTTCAGATCGTAGTCCCATGTTTTATTTATGTCAACGTGAAAAAAGAACTGGTCGGCATGCACACCGGTGTCGGTCCTTCCACAGCCAACGATTGAAACACTGCTCTTAAGGATCTTGCTGAGGTTCAACTCGATGATCTCCTGAACATTCTCGCCACTGGTTTGGGGAAGCTTCTGCCACCCACGATAGTTGGATCCGTTATAACCGATATGGAAGAAATAGCGCACGAATAAATTTTCCCGAATTTAGCAACATGAAAACTCTCTTGATCACCCCGGAGGGCCTGGAAAAGTTAAAAGCTGAGCTGGATCACTTGTGGCGGGTAGAACGACCGGATACGACGCAAAAAGTAGCATGGGCAGCAAGCCTGGGAGATCGTTCGGAAAATGCAGACTATCATTATAATAAGAAACGCCTGAGGGAAATTGACCGCCGCCTCCTCTACCTTCGGAAGCGCATCGACGACCTGAAGGTTGTGCCGTATACACCATTCCAGGAAGGCAAAGTTTTGTTTGGAGCGTGGGTCGAAATTGAGAACGACAAAGGTTTAAAGAAGCGGCTTCGAATTGTCGGTTACGACGAGATCTTCGACACGAAGGATTACATCTCGATCGACTCACCGATGGGACAGGCCCTGATGAAAAAAGAAGCTGGCGATACTGTCGTTGTCAATGGTTTTACCTGGCGCATAACAAAGATCGAGTACCAGAAATAAAATTGTTACGAGGTGATATCCAGGATCTGCATAAGCATATACCTGGAATAGAAGACAAGACGTATTTGGCGAAGGCATTTGGGAATTCGGTATTGGCCATATCTGATACATAAATGTTCGGCACTCACGAAGGTTAGAGAAAATTGAATTTCATTTAAGCTTTCATGTATTCAGCCAACATAAAAATCCCGTAGATCCAAAAGTTATACAGAAACGTATAAAGAAATCCATACTGAACACTTGTCCATATCCGTCCCTTCGTGCGGGGTGAATTCTTGAACACTAATCTCATCGCCCGAAAGAATATCCAGTAAAGCATAGCTGCAAACGCGGCAATAACCACGAGTAACACGTTCGCAAAAAACCAAATGGAAACTGCGACCACGATGCCCCAAACTATCCATAATAATATCCCAAGCAGTATTCCTCCCAATCCATCACCCACATCCATCGGCGGACCGGATTCAGAGGCCGGCGGATTCGAAGCGATATCTGCCGCTGCCTGAAATGGGAGGGTGTCTGTTGTGATACTCCCGACGTCCTCTTTAAGCTTTACTCCACGATAGAGGTTGATCGTGATGAACACAAAGAACGCCACCGACAGAATAGTTGTCGATAAAACTGAATTTTCAAAGAAGGTGCTGTGATGTCCGAGGCCCCAGAAGAAGACACTAACGATCGTCAACAGCGCGACGATGACGCTGATCAGGAAGACTGACCTGGAACTGATAAAGGTGTATGTCGTGTATTTCATCGCCCCGACCTGTGGTCAGCGACCTGGTGCCTTTTTCTTATCGTTCACATATTCCAAAATATCACTCGGTTGGCAGTCAAGTGCTTTGCAGATTGCTTCCAGGGTACTAAAACGAATTGCTTTCGCTTTGCCAGTCTTTAAGATGGAGAGATTCGACAATGTGAGGTCAACTCTTTCAGAAAGCTCATTCAGTGAAACTTTTCGCTTCGCCATCATCACGTCAAGGTTTACAACGATTGGCATAGCTTAAATTGTTAGGTCGTTTTCAGATTTCATATCCACGGCATTCTGCAATATTTTTTCAAATATAGCTGCGGCGGTTGCCACCACGATGGTACCAAAAGTGGTTACGATACACATGGCAAGAAAACCAGCGGGGTCGTCGTCTTCGTGATGCGAGAACCTGATAAATACTCCGGCCGCCACAATTGCAATGCCCAGGGCTATCGCACAATATTTAATGGTCTTTAAATTCCTGACCGACCCTGGTGAAAACACTTTGTTTTCACCAATGTACCCGAGCAACCTGAACGCATTGTACAAGGCAATAAAGAAAGCAGTCGATGCGGCGTAGCCATAAAGGATGAGGGGGTCCATGTAAATGCTGAGCAAGTCCAGGTTGGTGGCCCTCCCCTCAGTCAACGGAAAGAAAATCAAAATGGCGAGCGCGCCAATACCAATAAGCACGACAACCGCCTGCAGGAATACAATTGGGATCTTTTTCATGTGATTTTGCGAATCAGCCTTATAAAGGCAAATATGATAAATATTTATCGATTATCAATAAATATTTATTGTTTTATAAATGCGTCATTTCGAAACAGTGTTTTGTTTCAATTCAGAACACTTATCTTTTGGAGTAGCTCACCATATTCATTCCGGCCGGAATTCAGGTCATCGGATTATTTGGTATGCCAATGGTGTATTAGCCGTTATTAATTAATCCCCATAAACAATCTATGAATCCTAACAAACAACTCTGGGAAAAGGGTGATTTCACCCGCATTGCCGACACCATGCGTGAAAGTGGCTCAGCTCTGGTTGCCAGTCTCAATGTGACCAAAGGTTTAAAAGTTCTCGACCTGGGATGTGGCGATGGGACGACTGCTATACCCGCTGCAAAACTTGGCGCGGATGTTCTGGGTGTAGACATTGCGAGCAATCTTGTGCAGGCGGGTAACTTACGTGCGAAGGCAGAAGGGCTTGCGAATTGCCGTTTCCAGGAAGGCGATGCGATAAATTTGAGCGAACTGAAAGATCATTCGTTCGATCTCACTATAAGTATTTTCGGTGCGATGTTCGCTCCGAAGCCATTTGATGTTGCAAACGAACTGGTGCGTGTTACACGACCAGGTGGCAGAATCGTAATGGGCAACTGGATCCCGGGTGACCCAACACTTGTAGCGCAGATACTGAAGATCAGTTCTGCTTATACGCCACCTCCGCCGGAAGGTTTTATCAGCCCGATGCTGTGGGGAGTGGAGAGTCATGTGTTGGAGCGCTTTGGCAAAGCGGGTGTGTCTAAAGAAAAGATCAATTTCGAAAAGGCAACCTTTACGTTTAAGGCACCTATTTCGCCAACGGAGCATGTACAACGGTTCAGGCTCTACTATGGCCCTACCATGAATGCATTTGATGCAGCTGAAAAAAATGGCAAAGCCCAGGACTTACAGCGCGAACTGGAAGAGCTTGTCAGGAGTCAGAATCAAAGTGGGTCGGAAAATGCGATCTCGATACCTGCCAGTTTCCTGAAAGTAACTGTGATGCTATAGCTATATGAAAATGCCCCGGTAAAGTGCCGGGGCAGATTCGCTTATGGGTGCTATTATGTCGTGTTATAGTTCTTTCTCTTACAACATGTTGATTAACGTAACCAGGCAGTAAAGCAATAAAATAAAGCCAATCAGCATCACAAAAATGTACCATCCGATTCCACTACAAAAAAGGACGGATTCAGACGGCATCTCTGGATAAACATAAATTTTAACGTTCTCTCCAAGATCCTCTATGATCTTGTCAGCGGGGCGGTTTACCTTATACCTGTAACGTCCTCCCATTAATTCCATTAAGAACACTTTATCGTTCACGTATTCCTTAGACTCGAAAAGATATTTGTACTCCACCTTCAAAGAGTAATGATATCCGTTAGCAGCATGTTTGTAGTCAACTTTTTTTGAGAGTACGGTAGCGTCTACCCGC
>DASRSO010000170.1:0-3580 GCA_035656375.1 Cyclobacteriaceae bacterium
ACGAAGGATATAATCCTGCGAATACGCCGATCAATAGTCCACCCGCAAACATCAGTACACCGTATGGCCAGAATTCGAGCGACAGGTTGGCGCCGGTCATGCTGTTGAAGACTGGCATTGCAATCTGGATGACCACCAGCGACAGGATCACGGCTGCAAGCGAGATCAACACCGACTCGAAAATGAATTGTGTAGCGAGTTGCTTTCGTACCGCACCGAGTGACTTCCGGACGCCGATCTCCTTCGCGCGCTCAGTCGACCTGGCGGTGGTAAGGTTCATGAAGTTCACACAGGCAATCACCAACGTGAGCAAACCTGCCGTTGCAAGAATATACACATAGCTAATGTTGCCATTGGGTTCAAGCTCCCAGTTGATATGTGAATGCAAATGAATGTCGGTGATGGGAGTGAGCCTGAAGCCATAGCCAGCAGTTTTTAAACCAGCAAAGTTCTCGTCGGAGATATCGATATACTTTCTGATCCAGTTCATCATCTTGCCTTCGAGCTGTTTGGCGTCGGTGCCCGGCACGAGACGAATGTAGTTGTAGTGGCCAAAGTCGGCCCACGAGTAAAATGAGTCTTCCGGGTCACCGTACTTTTCCCTGAGATACGAGACAAGGAAGTCGAAATGGAAATGTGAGTTCACAGGAACATCCTTGAACACGCCGGAAATTTCCACCAGCGATGTGTCGGAGTCGACTGCGAGTTGTTTGCCAATGGGATCTTCGTCGCCGAAATATCTTTTTGCAGTTGATTCGGAGATCATTACACCGCCGCGAGTATTCTTAAGTGCCCGGTCGGGATTGCCCTTGACCACTTCGAATGGGAACACATGGAAGAATGACGTGTCGACAGCGAGAATGTTCTGTTCATCGTAACGCTGATCTTTATCGAGATTACGGAACGAATGCGTTTCACGTGTGAGGCCGCGTCCCCACAACGGTGAAAGACTAACGGCACTTACGACTTCAGGAAAGTCGGCGACCATAGCCTGCGCCAGCGGATGTGGTGTGCGTGTCTGGGGATTCTGGTTGTACCAGTCGACACGGTAAATGTTTTCGGCGCCCTCGTGGAACCTGTCGTAGCTGAGCTCTTGTCTCAGGTAGAGTGTGATCAGGAAAACGCTGACCATACCGGCGGTTAAACCAAGAAGATTGATGGTAGTGTGGACCCTGCTTTTAGATAAATTTCTAAAGGCGATCCGGAAGTAGTTACTGAGCATCTATTCAGTTTTTAATGAATCGACAGGATTTGAGGTTGCAGCCCGGAATGCCTGTGTACCGACGGCAATCACGGCAAGCAATAACGCGACTAAACCGGTGACGGGCAATACCCACCACTGGATGTTTACATGATACGAGTATTGTTGCAATATCCGGTTCGCTTGCCAAATGCTCAACGGACCTGCAATCGCGAATGCGATCAACACAAGCATGGCGAACTCCTTGCTCAACAAACCGACAAGGTTGGTGACCGACGCACCCAGTACTTTTCGGATACCGATCTCTTTTGTCCTTCGCTCGGCTGTGAATGCCGCGAGCCCGAACAACCCAAGGCACGATACGAATATTGCCATGAACGCAAAGATGTTTGTGAACTTACCGATGCGTTCGATCTCTTCGAATTTTTTGCCATACTCCACATCTGCGAAGCGGGGATTGAAGATCGCCTCGGGCGCAAATTGTTTGAACACTTCACCAATGCCTTCGATCGCTGCGGTCTCCCTGCCTTCGGGCAGGCGGATCATACTCTCGGCGATGTTGGTCCTTGTCGTTAAAAAATAACAGGTAGGCACGACTGCCCTTTCTGGGTCGATCATAACAACGTTCTTCACAACTCCTACAACCTTGTACACGTCGTCATCGCTACGCAGGGTGGTGCCGACCGGGTCTTCGAGTTCCATGTACTTCACGGCGGCTTCGTTCAGGATCACGGAGCTCGTATCAGCAAACTCGCGACTGAAGTCACGTCCTTCCATGATTGTCATTGCAGCGGTCTTGCAATAGTCGTAGTCGGTTTCAACGATCGCCAAATAATCCTTTTGATCTTCCCGTTTCCCGGGCCAGTAAATTTCTTCGGTCATCGAGTTGATATCGGTGATTGGTGATCCCGCGCGGGTAACGTTCGTAGCATAGCCTTTTTGAAGGATCTCGTTCTTGAATGCTTCGTAGTGATTACCGACATGTCCGACCCAAACCAGGATAAGATTATTACGGTCGTAACCCGTATCGCGATCTTTTAAGAAATTCATTTGCTGGTAGACGAGTATCGTGGCAACAATAAGAACGATCGAGAACAGGAATTGCCCCGTGACCAGCACCCGGCGCATAAAAAATCCACTTCGCCCCGAAGAGATCTTTCCTTTCAGCACTTCTGCAGGCCTGAATGACGAGAGATAAAAAGCCGGGTAGGCACCGGCAACTACGGAGGTAAGCACCACGATGGAAATTCCGGCCGCCCAGAATATTCCGTTCGAGAAATCCAGTCGGAGATCTTTTGCAATCAGTGCATTGAAGACGGGCAACACTGCCTGCACCACGATAATCGAAAGGATAAACGCTGCTATCGACATCAGGAAGGTTTCACCCAGGAATTGCACCACAAGTTGATTTCGTGCCGACCCGATGCTCTTTCGGATCCCGACTTCTTTCGCCCTGCGTTCAGATCGCGCAGTCGACAGGTTCATAAAATTGATGCAGGCAATGAAGAGCACAAACAAACCTACTGCTCCGAATATTTTCACGTAAGTCAATTGACCAGCCACGCTCTTCCCGTTTTCCCAACGATCGTAAAGATGCCAGCGGGGCATCGGAAGAAAAGTAACTTCAAACTTCGTGTTGAAATCGGGAACATGTCGTTGAATAACACCTTTCACACGTTCTTCAATTGCGGCCGGATCTGCATCCTCCCGAAACGACACATAGAAGTTGAATGACATGTTGTTCCAGTTATCCAGGTTGCTCTTCGCCCAATCGTCAACCATCACGTAGTAGTTGAAGGGCATAATGGCCTCGAACGTTATAGTCGAATTTGCAGGTGGATCCGCAACGACGGCGGTAACGGTAATGAACTCATTACCCGTGGCGCCAACCTTTATTGTTTTACCGATGGGCTCTTCGTTGCCGAATAATTCTTTCGCGGTCGACTCTGTTAAGATCACACTCCTGGGATCGTTGAGAGCTCCGATCGAACCCTTAAGAAATCGCACGGTAAACATTTTCAGGAAGTCGGCATCGAAGTAGTAAGTGAGCTTTTCGATCTTCGTTTCCTTGTAGGTGTATTGCACGTCCCATCCAAACCAGTTGCTGGGTGTTACATACTCGATTCCCGGTTGATTCTTTTTGAATTCTTCCCAGAGCGGCAGGCACGCCGCCATTTGCGTATCGATAATGCTGTTGCCATCGACACGATTGAGATACACACGGTAAATGTTCTTTCGATTTTCGTGATAGCTATCCCAGGTCAGTTCGTCGAACACCCAGAGCCCGATGAGGATACTGCTGCTGAGGCCGATCACAAGCCCTACTATATTAATAGCGGAAAAGACGGGCAGCTTGTAGAACTGCCGGAACGCGACTTT
>DASRSO010000171.1:0-11214 GCA_035656375.1 Cyclobacteriaceae bacterium
GCCCGAGTACGCGAGGGTAATTAAAATATGGCTGCGTGCCTTCGAAAGCATGAAGGTCGGTACCACATATACCGATACGTTTTACTCTAATGATCGCATTTCCTTTCGAAATGGTCGGAGCTGCCTGATCGGAATACTCAAACGAACCAGGTGATGTGCAAGTCAGTGTTCTCATTTTGCGGGAACGAAAAGTACAGCGTCTGCTACTACAATTCCATCCATGCCTTTGTTGGTGACTGATACCGATCCAGACTTGCCTGCGGGCATCTGGTACTTTCCAAGGTTTATCCACTCGCCGCTGGTTTGTCCTTCGACCTTTACATCGTTCGGACTGATCACAACATCCTTCTTCGTTTTGCCGTCGAATACTGTAACAGTCAGTTTGGTTGTGCCTTTCGGAGTACGTGGGCAATACACATAAACATTATACATACCTGCCTTCGCAACGGCCGGAACAAACTTTACCGACGACGGTTTAAAGTAATCGTTCACAGTTGTATCGGCGAGCAACGAAGCTCCGTAGACTCCGGGAGCTTTGGCGAGTTTCACAAACCTGCCTTCGACCACGACGCCGGAAGGATCGTCGTTGTCGACAAGGATCTCGGGGATGCTTTTATCGCCGAGGGGATCTGATTTCAATTTTTGTTGAACGAGTTTCACGTTCACATCCTGGACAGCCGTTTTTTTGTCGATGGCCATCACCGCAGCAACGGCGGACGATTGCGCGAGCACCATGAACACCGGTTCCATGCGTATCGATCCGTAGGCGATGTGTGTAGCCGAAAGACAAACAGGAACGAAGAGATTGGTGCACTCAGATTTCTTCGGAACAAGCGACCGGTACGATATCGGGTACGGAGGAAATCCGCCGATCTGAACATCTCCTTCGTTCTTCACCATGCCATTCACTACCACGCGTTGGATATTGTGTGAGTCCATCGTGTATGCCGCCATACCGACACCATCCTCTACAGTCGCACGGCCTTCGCAATTCGCCTGGGTCATCACGTATTCACCAACCATTCTTCGCGCTTCACGGATGTATGCTTGTGGCGACCAGTTATTGTTGTCGGTGTATTCATCTTTAGGATAACCCCACTTGCGCATCTCGGTGCCGAGGTGCGGTGGTAATCGCTTGCTTGTCGCGATGAAATACAAAAATCCTTTGTTATAATTTTCGTGAGCTTTAATGATGTTCCTGCGTTCGTCGTAGCTCGCTTCGGGATAGGTGTAATTCATTCCGATCATGTCGGTCGAGAAAGGCCCATTGTTGTTGATGTCGGTTTTATTGTTCGGCATCATATCGGGTTTCATAATGAGATTAAAGGGGCAGTTCGGCTCCTTCTCCATCATTCTCACCAACAGTTCATAACGGGTCGAATCATAATCGTCGGGCTTCGTAATGGGCACCATGTTCTTTGGATCGTTCGTGAGGCAGATCCTGAAATTATATGCCTGCACTTTTTTGTCGCCGGTTCCATTAGGCAATGCTGTTTCGGAGCTTATTCCCCACAACAGCCCGCTCTCGGGTTTACCTTTTGTTTTATATGGGTCTATGCCGTCGATAAACTGGTGCTTGTCGCGGAGCTGAACGCCGTTGTAGGTTTCGTTATAATCTTTGTTCGCTTCACGCCCGACCTTGTACGACACTTTTGCCTTCGCCATAAGGTCGCCTTCGTACGAACAATCGATAAAGATCTTTGCGGCGATGGTCTGTTGTTGTCCATTGCCCGAAGAGTTTTCGAGTACAATCGTAGTGATGGCACTCTTTTCTACCGTTGCTGAAACGATACGGTGTTGATATAAGACTTCAGCTTTAGCTGCGTCGATGTACTGTTTGAAAATATCTTCGGCTACATGTGGTTCGAAGATCCACTGTTCAAATTTTCCGTAGTGTTGCCCGATGCGTCGATAAAAGTCGCGCGCGATGCCGCTCACTGCGTACTTGTTGCCGATGTCGGTATAACCGAGTCCGCCGGATGACAGTCCGCCGAGGTGATTTCCGGGTTCGATGAGGAGCACACTTTTGCCGCTCATTTTTGCGGTGTATGCAGCGATCACCCCGGCGGATGTTCCGCCGTATACGCAAATATCGACCTGGCGTGGCTGAGCGTAGGAATTGATTGTGATTACAAGACAACAAAGAAGAAAAACAAGTTTCATCATTGAATCAATAAGATTTCGGAGTAAGTTACATAAAAGTATTTGGTGATGTTTCTACTTCGAATGAAGGCGTGGCAGTTGTTTATCATAATGCTTTCGCCGTTATTTTTTCAAGTGTTGGCATTCATTGCGGTGGGGATGTCTGCTATTTCCGGCGATAATACCATGCAGGATAAAGACCTGTTCTATGGTATTATTTTTATGGGCCTGACAGGAGTAGTGGCGGTTGGAAGTATGATCTTACTGTTTAGCTGGTTTTATGTAGTATCAATGAACCTTCACGCAAAATTGCCAAATGACCATAATTTGAAGATAGTGCGTTTCAGGATGGCGTTCTTTTTTCCAATGATCTATATATGTGTTGTGGTTTGCGTGATTAGCTTCGCGTTTTTAAAAACCGATCCTTCTATTGCCGCGCTCGCGATAATTATTCCATTCCACTTTCTCGCGATGTTCTGCATGTTCTACGTGTTATACTTTACTTCAAAATCTTTAAAGATTGTCGAACTCCAGCGCAATGTCACGTTCAGTGATTTCGCCGGCGAATTCGTATTGATCTGGCTTTTCTTCATTGGTGTGTGGATAATCCAGCCACGCATCAACAAGATTTTTGCAGAACCCGACTACGGTGGTGAATCAATAGACCGTTATCTGAAGTAAGTCTGATCTATTCTAATCTAATTTGTTAATAACCGCCTCGACGTTCGCGGTATATTTATCATGAATGCTCAACCGCTTATTTGCTGACGTAAGCCCTCCTACTATCTCTATATAAGACTTCGGGATGTCCATGACCTCCGAAAGGAATTCAACGATAGCCTTGTTCGCCTTTCCCTCCTGCGCCGGGGCGTGGATTCGAATTGTTAACACGCCGTTTTCTCTCGACAATTTATTCGCCCTGCTGTTGGGCTTCACCTTGACCACCAAAACCATATGCCATTCGTCAAATCCGACGCCGAAATCTCCTGAAAAAAACATAAATTATACGCTCCAAACCTTTAATTGATCATGAACAAGGAGAATACATTCTCACGTCGCGACTTTATCGCGAAATCGGCTTTAGCGGCCACGGGCCTGGTGATCGCCAATAACAGTTTTGGCTTCCCGGCTATCATCAAAAATTACGGCAAACCAAATTCGAAGATCGCAGGTGTGCAACTCGGTACAATCACCTATTCATTCCGCAGCATGCCCACCGATGCCGAATCGGTTCTCAAGTACCTCGTAGATGCCAATATCAGTGCAATCGAAATGATGGGCACCACGGTCGAAGCATTTGCCGGTGCACCAAACGTATCGACAGAACCAATGAAGCCGTTCGCGCCAGGACCTCGTCCCGAACTCACCGAGGAGCAAAAGGCAGAACGTGCAAAACGTGCCAAAGAAATTGCCGACTGGCGTGCATCCGTATCGATGGATAAATTCGAGCAGCTGCGCAAGATGTACAAAGATGCAGGTGTTACGATCTATGCCTACAAGCCAAACGCTTTCGGTGTAAACAATACCGACGCTGAAGTAGATTATGGCATGCGTGCAGCAAAGGCACTTGGTGCTACGCACGTTACACTCGAGATCCCCCAGGAAGCCGCTCAAACAAAACGTTTGTCGGACATAGCTGCAAAGCACAAGATACTTGTTGCATATCACGGTCACGAGCAACAAACGCCCACCATTTGGGATGCATGTTTGGCCGAATCGAAGTTCAATGCAATGAACTGTGACTTCGGGCATTATGTAGCCGCCGGCTACAACCCGGTTGAACTCATCGAAGCGAAGCATGATCGTATTGCGAGCGCTCACTTAAAAGACAGGCAAAATCCTGAGCATGGAAAAGGGAATCTCTTGTGGGGAACAGGTGATACGCCGCTTGTGCCGATCCTCCAGACAATGAAGAAGAACAAGTACAAGTTCCCCGGAACGATTGAATTAGAATACCAGATACCCGAAGGATCGGATGCTGTTAAAGAAGTAGCGAAGTGCGTGGAATACGCGCGTAAAGCACTGGAAACAGTTTGATCATTCTTATAGAGGGGCCGGAATAGACTAATTACTATTCTGACCCCTTGTAAAGGTAAATACCCAATTGCCCTTTACCGCTGCTGCCCGACTAAACCCGTCGCCATAGTAAATAAAACTTATTTCAAGAGCGCTACCATCGGAGCTCATTGCGTACATGATGTCGAGGTCATTCTCTCTCTTGATGTGCGACTCAAAGTCATCCCCGAACCGCCATGTTCCAGAAGAAGCCCAGGGGCTTAGCGCAGGTCGGCCGACGGTTACATAACCATAATCGGCGGCGCCAGGCGCCCCTTGCATTGTCAACTTAAAATTTTCATATCCTGGTTGCCTGACCGCATCAAGTGTTGCGTCTTTATAACTCCAGGTGGTTGAAAGAAGTCTCAATCGTGTTTCCACAGGAGTTTCAGGCGGTGGAGGATCTTCGACGCACCCGTTGAATCCAAGCAATGCGCCAGACAAGGCAAATACAAGTAATAGCTTTTTCACAAGCTCAAGGTACGGACTATTACTCCGACTTCAAACCGTTCACAGGCTTCACGAGTCCTGCCCTTACAGCCTGGTAACTGATAGTGCCCAATGCAATCAAGACTGCCATGCTTCCGGCGATAGCGAATACATCCCAGCCTATCGTTGTCTTGTAGTCGAATCCTTGAAGCCATTTATCCATGATGTACCATGCGAGTGGAGCTGCTAGTGCTATGGATATCAACACGAGCTTTACAAAGTTCGCAGTAAGCAATCCAAAGATGCTGCGAACAGACGCGCCGAGTACAAGACGTATGGAGATCTCTTTGCCCCGTTGTTCAACCATGAATGCCGACAGCGCAAATAGTCCAAGACATGCAACAATGATTGCAAGGGTAGAGAAACTTGTAAATATCTGTCCCATTCGTTTCACGTCGTCGTAAGTAGATGCGAATGTTTCATCGACGAACATAGTGCGCAATGGTTGATGTGGAGAAAACTTCTTCCATATTTCTTCGATGGAACGCATGGTGCCAGGCAGATCGTTGGTACTCAGCTTAATTGAAACGTTTCCCGTGCTGGGATCCTTAATCACCATTGCCAAACCACCGATCTTCTCGCGGATATTGTCGAAATAGAAATTCTCCACGACGCCGATGATGTTCCAATTACGATAGTTGAAAATTTTCTGACCGAGTGGCTTGTCCAGTCCGAGCTCTTTTGCCATGGCCTGGTTGATCACAACTGCGTCGGAATCCGAAGCCATCTTGCGATCGAAGAAGCGACCGTCGATCATCTTCATTCCCATAACGTCGGCATAGTCGGGATCGACGCGCCAAAACTGTCCGCTGGCGCCGCGGTTTTCCTTCGACTCTTCGCCCTGCAGTTTGAAGTAGTTTCCGTTCCGTTTCGCACCACGAACGGGCAGGTAGTCGCCAATAGTAGCAGACTTCACACTGGCGAGATTCAGCAACTCTTCTTTTAATGGATAGACCTCTTTGCCGAGTGTGTTGGTTCCCCGGATGACGAGCACCTGGTCTTTATCATAACCCAGCTTCGCATTGAGAATGTGATTCATTTGTCGATAGATCACAACAGTTGAAATGATCAGGACAACTGAAGTGGTAAACTGGAATACGACAAGTGAACTGCGTGTGAGTGCGTTCTTGTTGCTTCGTGCAAAACTTCCTTTGAGGACTTCAGCAGGTTTGAATGATGAAAGGTAAAACGAAGGATAGATGCCTGCGAAGAAACCAACGAGAATAGAGGCAGCGATCATACAAGGTGCGAACCACAGTTGCGACCATGGAAAGATAATTGACTTACCGGCGAGGTCGTTGAAGTATGGCAATACTATCCACGCCAACAATACTCCGATCACAAACGACATTACGCTGAATATGAGTGACTCTACAAGGAACTGCCGGATGATATGACTGCGGAAGGAACCAACGGTCTTACGAAGTCCGACTTCCTTCGCGCGACTTGCAGATTTTGCGGTAGAAAGGTTGATGAAGTTAACACAAGCTATCAGGAGAATAAAACCAGCAACGGCTCCGAACATCCATACGAAACGGATGTCGCCATGATTATACACGGGATCGCTGATGTCGGCGCTCTTAAGGTGAATGTCGCGCAACGGTTGAAGTCCATAGCTTGTGTTCTTGAACCAGTCTTCGGGATTAGATTCGCGTTTCATGAGGTAGATCTCCGCGATCTTCTTGAGCTTGACGGCAAATTCGTTGGGGTCGGCACCTTCCCTGAGTCTCACGTACGTTGGATAGTTTGTGGCGTTCCAGTTGTCTGATTCGCCTTCCCACATTTCGCGGTTGGCCAGGCTTACGAGGAAGTCGTATTGCAAAGTAGAGTTAGGGGGAAAGTCTTCGATGACGCCACCGATCTTGATTGGTGTATCGGTTTCGTTGTTATAGATCATGAGTTTGCCCGTAGGATCTTCGCCGGGGAAATACTTCTCGGCTTTCTTTCGGGTGATGACCATTTCGTTGCGTTCGTCGAGACAAGTTTTACTGTCTCCGTAGATCAGTGGCAGTTCGAGCAGCTCGATGAGTTCCTGGTCGAAATAAGTTATGCCTTCTTCATAAGAGTTGTCGGGCTGGTCGATGCGTCTGATCTGCGCGTTGCCGACGCCGAAGAGTTCACTTTCGTTGTATCGCCCGATGAGTTCGACTTCGGGGAACATTTGTTTGACGGTTTTCGCGAATGGTGCCTGGAACCAGGTCCATTGATAGAGTTGTTCGGGTGCCTGGTATTTTTGGTAGATGCGAAAGATGCGATTAGCGTGTTTTGGTTGCGAATCGAAGCTTAGGTCGTCTATTATATATAGAGTGATGAGGAGGCTGGCGGCGATGCCGAGGGAGAAGCCGCCGATCTTGATGGCGGAGTACATTTTTTGACGCGACATTTGTCGCCATCCGATCTTGAGATTGTTATTGAGCATACCGGTTGTTGTTGTGTGGAGCGATCGTTTTCGGATCGCGAATGGTCTTAGGTAGTTGAGTGTTTGATACCAGTAATGGAGTTTGGCTCCGGTTACTGATTTATGTTCGAGGGCGATTTGAAATTTCTCTTTCAGGTCGCCGATAATTTCTTCTTGCAGTTCGTCGCGGATGAGTTGCTGCAACAGTGTTGTTGCGAGCCGCGGTGGTTCTGTGTTTGGTTTGCTCTTGATGTTTTGGTTCGGCTGCATTCTGTGATCCCGACAGGTACATACTCAGACAATTCGATCAGGTTACAGGTTGCACTGTTGCTACATAAGTTTACCCGAAATTAAATTTGGCGGCGAAGTCGGGATATTGTTTCCACAGCGACACTTTGAACTCGTACGAAGTTTTGAGTGCGCGTTTACCGATGGCGGTGATGGTGAATATTCGTTTACGTCGGCCGCCACGTTCGGCGGTAGCGTTTCCCATTTTTGATGTTAGGAATCCTTTTGTTTCGAGTCGATCGAGTGTAGAGTGCACTGCGCCGATGGATACTTCCCGGCCGGTTTGGTTTTGGAATTCTTCGGCGATTTTGAAGGCATACGCGTCGTCGTTGAGGATGCCGACGAGTAGCAGGAGTACTTCTTCGAATTCGCCGAGTCGGGTTTCGATCATATGATACTAGGTTGTAGAACAAATATACGTGGAAAAAGGGGATTTGTTCTACAGGATAGTAGGAAATGTGGGGGGTGTTTCAAAACCCTCGTTTAATTATTTTTGACGGCGTGGAGAATATAAAAAGGGCTGAAAAAATTCGATTTTTCCAGGGGACACTCTTGGCCTGGTTTGAGAAAAATGGGAGGTCGTTTCCGTGGCGGGCGAAGTCGGCAACGAATTATGTGAGAATTATCTCTGAGGTACTGTTGCAGCGGACGAAGGCTGAAACGGTTGCAAGATACCTTCCGATTTTCCTTCAGAAATATCCGTCTTGGAGACAGTTGGGCGAGGCGTCAGAGGCGGATCTGATTTCAATTATGACGCCATTGGGGCTGGGTAACCAGAGGGGAAAACGTCTTTATAAATTAGCACAAGAATTGAAGCGAAGGAACGGGATATTCCCGAGGGAAAGGCATTTAGTGGAGGAGATTTCCATGATGGGGCAGTATATCACTAACGCGTATGAGCTGTTTATCCTAAAGAAGCCAGCGCCATTGTTGGATGTCAATATGGCGAGGGTGCTGGAGAGATTTTTTGGTTATAGAAACTTGGCAGATATTAGGTACGACCCCTACCTTCAGGATCTTTCGAAAGCAGTTGTGGCTCACAGCGAAGCTATAACAGTGAATTGGGCCGTTCTGGACTTTGCAGCCCTTATTTGTAAAAGCAAGACGCCGCTCTGCGAAAATTGCCCTTTAACAAAAAAGTGCCTCTATTTCAATTTGCTAATAAATCCGCTTGATGAACCCTAACAATATAATTGAAACGCTTCGGAAGCGCTCTGTAAAAAGCTGCTTCGGCATGGCTTCTTTTAATGATCCATGGCTTATCTGGAAACGACGAATTGAAGCCATTTTAGACAATGGATATTCTGCTAGTGCTATTTTAGGTCTCGGAGATCACCTTTCAGAAATTTTTTTAACAACAAAAGATAGTTCTTCTGCCCTGAGCGGGCGGCCGCAAAGCACTCTTTCTCGAGCTGGAAATGCATGGGAAGGACTTGTTTGCTGGTATCTAAATTTGTGTCTTATTGGTAGTAGATCAGTGGCTATCCGTGTGAAAAGTGATCTACCCATGCCCTTGCGTGATGCAATTTGCGTCAGTTACGAAAACTCCATTAGCAATACCGAGTCCGATCTCACGATAGTTACCTTCCCTGAAAAGGACTGCTTCATCGGTTCGATTGCAAACACGATCAAAGGTGACCGTTCAAATCTACAAAAATTCATCAATCAACAAACAGAAAATTTCTTTCACAATTTTGAGGTAGGGATCGTGCAATGTAAAACCAATTGGAGGGACAATTCACAAATTCCAATGCTTTGGAATCTGATTTATTCTGCAAAAAAAGATTTCAATGCAGGAATCCCGGTGGGCCGAAATAACTTTTCGATTCGTCATCTCAAAAAATTTACATACTCATTTTGCACCGTCCCTACTGGCGGTCTGAAGGACTTCACGCCAACGTCGATGCCAGTTAAGAGAGTGAAGTCATTGTCAGGGGGCAATTATTGGGGTCGCAAAACTACTGATGGCGTGGCCCGCTCTATACGGGAAATATTCAACACAAATTTATCAAATAGCTTCTTAGAGGTGAGCCAAAGAACTTTGATTAATGAAGCGTCGAGGCAGTTAGCGGATGCACTGTCATATTTTGATATCGCACTCGACGATTATAAATCGTAAATCTTAGTCGGTGGGAATAATAATCCGATCGAATCGGGTTTAATTTTGAATAGCGGACCCTTCTCCACAACTTTCGACTTTGCCGACTTCTTTATTAAGTGGTCCATGGTTATGATTCCGCGTTCTAATAGTATGTCGAATTGTGAAATTATTGGTTTACGACTGTGCTCCACACGCTTATAGAGAAAATGTTCAATTCCGTCAACCCAAACTGGGTCTGCCGAAATCCAAAACGTTTCATTATGCTTTTCCAATAACCGCGCGTGCAATGTCTTGAGCGGCCAAGTTGCAAACGCGCCGATTTCAGCTCTATCAGATTGTTCAATTAACGTTGCTTCTTTTGTCACCTTAAGCCTCAAGCCTTGAGAATTACTACGAAGCGTCGAAACAGTGCAATACAGTTTGAAATCTTCGCTTCTTCGATAACCAAAATGTTCAAGAATTTCCGCAGAACTTTTAAATTTACTTAGCTCCCAGTTAGGAACCTGTGCAAACAAGTTTTTCCTGTTGCTTTGCTTCGCCCGAAACGACTTCAGTTCAATGCCGTAATAATCGGGATTCTTTGAAGAATTAATCGGAATTCCCAGGACGGCCTCTAAGGTTCGTCCAACGGCAGTATCAGCATTCAATAGCGCGGGAATGGGACCGCGCGAAGCAAGTTGCTTTAGTAAGAATAGTAACTTCCGGGAAACTCGTGATTCGTTATCACGAACTCTTGCGACAAACTCTTTCAACGGGTTTGCATCCGCTTGCGACATGAAATGGCTCACATCGCTTGACGTAATATTTATAACATAAATTTCTTCCTCAAAAGCTATAATGGCGAGGACATCATTTGGTTTGGCATGTGAAGCCAGGCGTGTAAACCATATTCGCGGGTCGCCGTTTTTCGTAAGGGGCCTATACAACGAAGCTACCGATGCTATCTGACGATAATCTTCGATGAAGTAGGCTGGAACTTGAATTTTATTATCGGGCCCTTGTTTTTGATACTCGTAATCGTGAATTTCTTTTGCCTTAAGATAACTTCGAACCGGTCCTGTTGCGTCCATGATAGACTTTTCCAGACCGGTTTTCGTCGGTTCAATCAATGTAAAATCAACCAGGTGTTCGGTGAGAATTCTAATTCTATCTTCCTCGACGGAAGTTAGTTGTCTCATGACTCATTTAATAAATTTCAAAATTTCATTCGCCACCGCTCTTGCCATCAACGGCGGAACGGCATTTCCCACCAACGTAAACTGCGGCACTTCCATCTTTCTCTTATTTCCTCCCGTCGATCTTTTACCTTGAAAAACAAACGAATCGTCAAACGACTGCAATCTTGCCATTTCCCTCACCGTCAAGGCTCGGGGGCTCGAAAAGTGTATGTAATCATCTGGCATCGTCATCACAGTCGGGCTCTGCGAATCTGGCCTAAGAACATTGTAATTTCTTTTCTGTGAATCAAGCCCGACCTTTTTCAATTTAGTTTTTGCATCGTCATAATCACCTTCCTTTAAGATGATGTCTAGCCGCTGAATCACATCGTCATTTTGTTTACTTGTTTTATGGTTGTGCAAAGGTGCAGGCAAACGAGACTGCTCCACAGACAGTTCTTCAAAATTCCTAACGTAAAATGGCGCCTTGGCATTAGCAAACCTACCATTTAGTCTGCCCTTTCGCGACCATTCCGCATATGTCAATCCTTTTTTATCATCGACTCGACCGTCAATGCTTCTTT
>DASRSO010000172.1:0-6955 GCA_035656375.1 Cyclobacteriaceae bacterium
AAAAAAGAAATCACAGATCGAAGAGTATCTCGATTTCTATAAAGGTCCGGGCGTACAGCACATCGCTATAGCGACAGAAGATATTATTAAAACGGTATCCGAGCTGCGAGAACGTGGCGTTGAATTCCTGTACGTTCCAGAAAATTATTACGAAGACGTAAAGGAGCGTGTGGGTGCGATCAACGAAGACCTGGCGGCACTTAAGAAACAGAATATCCTCATCGACCGCGATGAAGAAGGATACCTGTTGCAGATCTTTACCAAACCGGTACAGGACCGGCCTACTGTTTTCTTCGAGATCATTGAAAGGAATGGGGCGAAGTCATTTGGAAAGGGAAATTTTAAAGCCTTATTCGAATCGATTGAAAGGGAACAAGCCTTGAGAGGCAATCTGTAGAACGCTGTAGCGTCCCTGCCACACAAACCGGTTTTACATCCGTTTTCTGCCGCCTTAAACTACTTTAAGAAATGGCAGAATTATTGAATTCCGGTGTTTCCCGGATTAACTTTAGCCCGGTTAAATTTTTATCCCCGCAACCAAAATGGACCAACAACTACTTGAGAATTCTAAGAAGAAAGCAAACGACTGGTTAAATAGTAGCATCGACGAAACAACAAAGAAGGAGATCCAGAACATGCTGGCGGCCTCCGACCCGAAACTGCTGATAGACAGTTTCTATAAAAACCTTGAGTTTGGAACGGGCGGGCTTCGTGGCGTGATGGGTGCAGGTTCGAATTGCATGAACGTGTATACCGTAGGGATGGCCACGCAGGGACTTGCCAACTACCTGAAGAAGTCGATGCCCGGCAAGGAGATCAAGGTCGTTATTGGCCACGATAGCCGTAACAACAGCCGCAAGTTTGCAGAGGTCACTGCCGATGTATTTTCAGCCAATGGCATTAAGGTATATCTGTTCCCGGCGCTTCGTCCCACTCCCCTGCTTTCATTCGCGATACGGTATCTTAAATGTCATTCGGGTGTAGTTATCACCGCTTCGCACAATCCGAAGGAGTACAATGGCTACAAGGCATACTGGGACGATGGTGCGCAACTCGTTCCTCCTCACGACAAGAATGTGATCAACGAGGTTAACCTCATTACTTCGTTCGACCAGGTGAAGTTCAAAGGCGACAAGTCGAACATCACTCCCGTTCCCGACGAAGTTGAGAACGCATATTACACCGAGGTCAATAAGCTGATCCCGCGCCAGGATGCGATCAAGCAACAAAAAGATATTCCGCTGGTTTATTCGAGCCTTCACGGCGCCGGCATCACGATGGTGCCGGAGTGTCTGAAGCGCCTCGGCTTTACGAATGTAACGATCATAAAAGAACAGGAAGAACCAAACGGTGACTTCCCGACAGTTCAGTCGCCGAATCCCGAAGAGCGGTCGGCAATGGAAATGGCGCTGAAGAAAGCACAGGCCATGAAGGCAGAGCTTGTGATGGCTACGGATCCCGACACAGATCGTGTGGGCTTTGGTATCAAGAACGAGAAAGGCGAGTTCTACCTGTTGAATGGCAACCAGGCATTCAGCCTGATGATGTGGTTCATCATGAAGAACCTGGGCAGCGTGAAGGACAGTTACATCGCCAAGACGATCGTAACCACCGAGCTTGTGGATACGATGGCCGAGCATTATAACCTGGAGTGCCATAATACGCTCACAGGTTTCAAGTACATAGCCGAGTTGATGACGCAGCTTGAAGGCAAGAAGAAGTTCGTTGCGGCGGGTGAAGAGAGCTACGGGTACATGGTGGGCGATTTCGTGCGCGATAAAGATGCGGTATCGGCATGTGCGTTCTTTGCAGCGATGGCAGCAGCGGCACGACAGGATGGATTTACGCTTCACGAGGCGTTGATCCAGATGTATCATGACTTCGCGTTTTATAAGGAAAGCCTGGTAAACCTGGTGCGCAAAGGCGCTGAAGGTGAACGTCAGATCAAGGATATGATGGATAAGTTCCGTAAGAATCCTCCCCTTACGATTGCAGGCCAGAAGGTCATACGCGTGCTGGACTATAAGCTCGGAGTTGAGAAGAACATACTCCAGGGATCTGAGAAGAAGCTCACGCTACCCAAGTCGGATGTGTTGCAGTTTTATACGTGGGAAAACTCGAAGATCTCGGTAAGGCCGTCGGGTACGGAGCCGAAGATCAAGTTTTATATTAGCGTGAATACGAAGCTTAATAAGAAGGAGAATTATTATGCAGTCGATAAGCAGCTGGAGGCGAAGATCAAAGAGATAGAAAAAGAACTCATTAAATAATGAACACTTTTTTGAAGAGCTTGAATGAGATCTTATTAAGAGATCTGGATAAGCTTCAAAAAGAGATCGAGCAGTATCCCGATGAAGAATCGATTTGGGTGATCAAAGGGGACATAAAGAACTCCGCTGGCACGCTGGTACTTCATCTTTGTGGGAACCTGCAGCATTACATTGGGGTGGGTTTGGGTAAGTCGGATTATAAGCGGGATAGAGATAAGGAGTTTAGTGCGAGAAATGTATCGAGGGCGGATCTGATCAAAGAAATTGGGAGAACGAAAGAGGCGGTGAAGAGTGCTCTTGGTAAGGTGACACCGGATATTTTAGAAACTGAGTATCCGTTGCCGGTGTTTGATTATGCGATGACGGTGCAGCATTTTATGATTCATTTGGCGGCGCATTTTGGGTATCATTTGGGGCAGGTGAATTATCATAGGAGGGGGAGGTAAGGGATGCGAGAAGGCGGTAAGAATGCGAGGGCGGTAAGAATGCGAGGAGGCGGTAAGGGGGTGCGAGGGCGCTGAGGAAATGCGGGGTGTCGCTAAGGATCGCGGAGGGCACGCGGAGGTACGCAATGTAATTGTATTTCTCCGCGAACCTCATAAAAACTCCGCGAACCTCCGCGACACCCCGCATTCCCTGCATTCACCGACACCCGCATTCCTTAACCGACACCCCGCATTTCCTTAATCGACACCCCGCATTCCCCCACATCCTTATTCCCTCGACCTGATTTCCCCCGCACCCTCCCTTCTCTATAAATCCTTACCTTTGCCCCTTCCTCTATGAAGAAGGTCGCTTTCTATACTCTTGGCTGCAAGCTCAACTACTCCGAAACCTCCACCATTTCCCGGAAGTTCGAGGAAAGCGGCTACCAGAAAGTCGAATTCAACGAAACACCCGACATCTTCATCATCAACACATGCTCTGTTACCGAGAATGCCGATAAGAAGTGCCGGAAGGTTGTGCGCGAAGCGCGAAGCATTTCACCCAACGCCTACGTGGCCATTATCGGCTGCTACGCCCAACTGAAACCCAAAGAGATCTCCGAAATTCCAGGTGTGGATGCCGTCCTCGGCGCTGCCGAAAAATTCAGACTGATCGAATTACTCGACGGCTTCGTGCGGCCCGTAGAACCGGTTATGCTCGCATCCGACATCGCACAGGTCAATTCATTCAATACCTCGTATTCGATGCACGACCGCACCCGTACTTTTTTGAAAGTACAGGACGGTTGCGACTACTCATGTTCTTTTTGCACCATCCCGCTTGCCCGTGGTGGAAGTCGCAGCGACACAGTTGCGAACATCGTTGCCTCCGGAAGATCCATCGCCGCACAGGGTGTAAAAGAGATCGTACTCACTGGCGTAAACACGGGCGACTTCGGCTTGCGCGACGGCATTCGTCACGAACGCTTCATCGATCTCATCAGGGCCCTCGATGAGGTGGAAGGCATCGACCGGTTCAGGATATCGTCCATAGAACCCAACCTTCTCACCGACGAGATCATTGAGTTCGTTGCTTCATCGAAGCGATTTGTACCTCATTTTCATATTCCATTGCAGTCAGGTTCTAACCAGATACTCAAGCTGATGCGACGAAGATATCAGCGGGAACTTTACGTGAGCCGGGTGCAGAAGATCCGCGAGCTGATGCCTGGTTGTTGCATCGGTGTCGACGTGATCGTGGGATTCCCGGGAGAAACGGATGAGCATTTTTTGGAGACCTACCAGTTCCTCAACGAGCTTGACATCTCTTACCTGCACGTGTTTACTTATTCAGAGCGCCAGAACACCCTGGCTGCCGATATGGATGGCGTGGTCCCGAATTCTGTGCGGGCCGACAGGTCGAAGATGTTGCATAGCCTATCCGACAAAAAACGCCGTGCCTTCTACGAAAAGAACCTGGGTACCGAGGGCACTGTGCTCTTCGAGAATGACGTTGAAAACGGGATGATGTACGGGTTTACAGACAATTATATCAAAGTGATGGCGAAGTATGACCCCTTGTTGGTCAATGAGTTAAAGGCCGTCAGGTTAACCTCTATTGCAGATAATGGGGTGGTTGAAGTAGAAGAGGCCGAAAGGCAAATTCTCGTGCATTAGGCGATCAGCCCATCCCGCATCTCAACCTTCCGATCGGCCATTCCCGCAAACTCGAGGTTGTGCGTCACTATCACGAACGTGTGCTTTAGCTCTTTCCTTAATTCCAGGAACAGGTGATGCAGCTCCGAAGCATTCTTCGAGTCGAGGTTACCACTCGGCTCGTCGGCCAGCACCAGTTGTGGTGAGTTGATCAGTGCTCTCGCTACGGCAGTCCGTTGTTGCTCGCCACCCGAAAGCTCGGAAGGCTTGTGTACCAGGCGATCCTTCAGACCCAAACGTTCGAGCAAACCTGTTGCCTTCGAGGTCAGCGTTTTGGCATCCTGGCCGGCGATCAGCCCGGGCATCATCACGTTCTCCAATGTCGTGAATTCGGGAAGCAGGTTATGGAACTGGAACACAAACCCCACGTTGCGGTTGCGGAATTCCGCAAGGTCCTTCGGCGATTGTCCGAAAACATCCTTGCCGTTGATCTCCACCTTCCCGGCATCGGGGGTGTCGAGGGTACCCAGCAAATGCAGCAAGGTACTCTTGCCGGCGCCAGAAGCACCGATGATTGCAACGACTTCACCCTGTGCAACTTCGAGGTTAACACCCTTTAGTACCGGGAGAACGCCGTATGACTTCTGTAACCCGACTGCCTTTAACATAGAAACTGATCTTGAATTAAAGATTTAAAAAAACTAGCTTGCCTCCAAACTACCTAATCCATGAACATCCACGAGTACCAGGCGAAAGAGATCTTGAAAAAATATGGTGTTGCTATCCAGCGCGGTATCGTTGCCGACACACCCGACAAGGCACATGCCGCAGCCAAGGAGCTGGCAGCAGAAACCGGTACAAAGTGGTTCGTGGTCAAGTCGCAGATACATGCCGGCGGACGTGGAAAGGGAACCGTTAAAGAAACGGGTTCGAAGGGTGTTGTTCTCGCCAAAGGTCTCGAAGAAGTGATGGACAAAGCCAAAGGTATCCTCGGAGGCACACTGGTCACACACCAGACGGGTCCTACTGGCAAAAGAGTGAATAAAGTGTTGATCGCCGAAGACGTTTACTATCCTGGCGAGTCTCAGCCTAAAGAGTATTACATGAGTATCCTCCTCGATCGCGCCACCAGCAAGCCTGTGATCATGGCGTCGACTGAAGGTGGTATGAACATCGAGGAAGTTGCTGCCGCAACACCTGAAAAGATCGTGAAAGAGTGGATCGATCCTACAATCGGACTCCAGCCCTACCAGGCACGCAAGATCGCTTTCGCTCTCGGCTGGGAAGGAAATGCCTTCAAAGAAGGTGTTAAGTTTATCAACTCTCTCTTCAATGCGTACATGGCGATCGATGCCTCGATGTTCGAGATCAATCCCGTGCTTAAGACATCCGACAATAAAGTGATCGCAGTCGATGGTAAAGTAAACCTCGACGACAACGCGTTGTATCGTCATAAAGACCTCGAAGAGCTTCGCGATTTTTCAGAAGAGGAACCTCTCGAAGTGGAAGCAGGCAAGTCGGGACTCAACTACGTAAAGCTCGACGGAAACGTAGGTTGTATGGTGAATGGCGCCGGCCTCGCAATGGCGACCATGGATATCATCAAGCTTTCGGGTGGTGAGCCTGCCAACTTCCTCGACGTAGGTGGTGGTGCCAACGCCGAGACCGTAGAAGCTGGTTTCAGGATCATCCTGAAAGACCCTAACGTGAAAGCGATCCTCATCAACATCTTTGGCGGTATCGTACGGTGCGACCGTGTAGCCAACGGTGTGGTTGAAGCCTATAAGAAAGTCGGCAATATTCCCGTTCCTATCATCGTACGTCTGCAGGGTACAAATGCAGAAGAAGGTGCGAAGATCATCCAGGAGTCGGGCTTGAAAGTATTCTCTGCAATACTTTTAAAAGACGCGGCAGACAGGATCAAGCAGGTATTGGGGTAGCCCATTTCAATTTCTTTTGAAGCACAGCATCAAGCGAATAAGCGCCTGCTCCCAAGAGAGTTAACGGAATGCTTAATCCAAAGGTGAGGATGTCGAACTCGATGCCCTCACCTTTTTGATTTCTAAACCAATCCATAAAGAACCCATACTGTGCGTGGTCGATCATCATTGCACCTAACATGATCACGAAAAGACTTGCCGCCATGAACCGTGTGAATAGCCCAAGCGCAAGTGCAATCGCTCCCAGGCTTTCGCCAAGGATCACCAGCAGGCCGATGATGTAAGGCACGCCTGCCGTTTCTGTGAAATAATTTATGGTGCCCTCGAAGCCGTAGCCACCAAACCATCCCAGGAGTTTTTGGGCACCGTGCGCGAAAATGACGCTTCCTAGCGTCACCCGCATAATGAGAAGTGATATGTTGTTTTTCATGACACAAAAGTGCTTTTCATGGCACCCGCGTACATTGATCTACATCAAGAACCGACCTTTGCCATGCTTCGGCGGATGCGGCTGATCGTCTCGGGAGTAATTCCCAAGTAAGAGGCCACCTGGTGCTGCGGAATACGCTGTTCCAGTGAAGGGTATTTTTTAATGAAAGCCATGTATTGTTCTTCGGCAGTCTGGCTTATCGAAGCAATTATCCGTTGTTGGTTTGCCACGAAT
>DASRSO010000173.1:0-22594 GCA_035656375.1 Cyclobacteriaceae bacterium
AGAGTAATATTCGAAAAGGAGTACCCGATTGTAGCTTCGTTTAGGACAACTTTCATAGAACCGCCGTTTGTCGCCGGATCGAATTCAAAAATTCCCCCTTTGAATGAAAGGTATGATCGCGCGCTTGCGTACATTTTTCCATTAGGCGCCTTTATTAAACGATCCAGTCCCGAACCGATGTCCAGTCCCAGCCCTGCCTGGTAACGAATCGTAACTGTATTTGTATTTGAATTGAACTCGTAGATCCCCGCCTTGGTGTTAGGCATTGCGGCATACCCGTAAAAGACCCCTGGCGAGTATTCAGTCAGTTCCGAAAAGAAAGACGTGATCATTCCGGTAGCCGCGATCTTCGTCATTACGCGTGTCGTCGGATCGAACTTTAGTATAACTAGATTCCCATCGGTGCTGACACCGTAAAGCATTCCGTCGGACCCTGCCATTAAATGTGCGTTGTTGCCCACTTCGACAAAATTGTAGACAACCTCATAGGCGTTCTGTTCGAGATCGAATTCAAAAATGACCCCGAGATTTTCGGATCCCCCGTAAGTTGTTACTCCGTAGTACTTTCCATTCCCCGTGGTGACTAACCCCTGGTTCACGCCCGCACCGGTAGGGCTGGGAAGGAAATCTTTTAACACCCTGTATCCGGTGGCGTCAGTGTTGATCGAATAAATTACCCCCTCACCACCAGTGCCGCCACGATTCATTGTACCATAGATCTGCGGTTGATCCGGAAGTGAACTATTGATTGAAATCACCTGGCTTACCGATCCACTCGCGTGCATATCGTCGGCCGCTATCTCAGCTTTCACTATAACAGCTCCGGCAGCTTCAAGGTTAAGTTTCCCATCGGCAAGGGATGCAGCACCTGTCTTGTTCTGTACCGACCACGTTATCACTCCGCTTGAACCGTCGGCGTCAGCCTGAAGTGTTATGGAAGAGCCATCGATGCCGTTTGACAGAGATGTAACCAAAGGATTAATGGTCTTTTTGGAGATCTTTATCTCCTTACTTACCGAATAGGGATGATAAACATCGTTTCCAGAAAGTTGTATCGTTACGGATATTGTTCCCGCTGAAGTCAAAGAAAGAACATTCCCATTTAATGTTGCCGATCCGGTGCCATTCGTCACGCCATAGGTTATGAGTTCGGGTGGTCCATCAAAATTATTCGTGAGCTCTATCGTACCACCAACAGTTCCCCGTGTAGTGCTCGACAGTTGCGCCGTTGCTGTTAACTTGCCCACTCTCAATTGCCGCGATACGTCGTGGGCTGCGAAGTAGCTTCCGTTGCCCGGTTGATGTGCAGTAATCACAGTAAGTCCTTCGGAGATTGCATTTACCGTGCTGCCGCTTATCGTTGCAACCGCTGTGTTGCTGCTTGTATAGGTTACAGCAAGCGACGAGCTTGCTGTTGCGGTTAATGCATGTCCGTTTGAAATATTTTCTATCGGCGCCAGCTCTGCGAACGTTATCGTCTGCTTTTGTTTGTCGGGTATAAAAATTATCCCGCCGAGAGCGATGGACAACGGAATCGAATGATCGTTTAGCGCCAATTCCATTTTAGTGTAGCTTGTTCCATCAAGGTTCATATTGAATGCAGTGCCCGTTCCGGTGGTTCCCCCTCTTGGTTCAAATCCATAGATGAGATTACCCGGACCTTCGGTTATCAAACCCCATCCGTTGATGGTTGGAATAGCTGCGCCCCTGTCGCTCACAGGATCAAATTCATGTACAATTGTGTAGTTGGAACCATCGGCATCAATACTAAACACGAGACCCTGCCGATTGCTGGTGGTTGCGAAGCAATAGCCGTATAGCTTTCCGTTAGATCCGAAAAATATATCGCCTATTGGCGACCGCCCCAGAAGTCCATTTACAAAAGTCTTGAGGACCGTAAAGTTGCTACCATCCGGCTTTATTTTATACACGCCACCCAGGGTTGATCCCTCAAAGCATGTACCATATAAGAATCCGTCTGTCCCTTCGATCAACCGGCTCTGGGGGTAGTAGATAGAGCTGGTATTGAACGTGTAGATAACCTCAATGCCAGCACTTGCCGGGTTGAATCGAAAAAGAAACCCATTTGGCATGTCATTGTTCAATGAAACGCCGTATAAGTTTCCATCGGATGCAGCTAATAAACCAACATCATTTAAGGGAAACAACACCTGGTTGGCTTTATACAATCTCTTAAATCCGGTGCCGTCTTCGTTGATCTTGAAGATATCTCCCGCGCTTGTTGATTGATAATAACTGCCACCCGGACCTTTTATGGGCGCATCGGCAGGATAACCGTTTATTTCAACATCGCCGAAATCGAAAATGGTTCGATAGTTTTGTCCATCAGGTCCGATCTTGAAGAGCGTGCCTCTGTTATTCCAACCACCCATTCTTGTTGCGCCGAGCAAGTCACCATCGTCGAGTTGCGTGAGATGCCCAAGAGGTTTTTTTCCCTGGGTATCTGAATACAGATCTTTGATCAGCTTCGCGTCTTGTGAATTTCGGGGAACATTCCCGTTCACTTTGTAAAAAATACCAACATTGCCATTACCACCCGCGCCGTTGCCGTACACCATACCATCTGTTGTGACATACAGCCCCGCCAGATTTGATGAATTCCAGTCATCGAGAACTGCATGCTGAGTATAATCCCCACCGGTAGCGTTGACAGAAAAGATCATTGAAGCCCCATTGTGACCATATATCCTGTTGTTGGAGCCAAACGACAGGTATTTACCAATACCGTGGCCGATTGAAAACACTTTACTGTAACCCGACCCATCCAATCCGTACCTGAAAATATCTGTGAGACCATTAGTAGTTACACCATACAATGCATCGTCAGGTCCTTTGATCAAACCGGTGAATGAATTGATAGACAATGAAGGAAATTCATGAATGGTAGTAAGGCCCGTACCGTTTTCATTAACTGAAAAAAGTGTTGGCTTGTTATTGCCGCTGCTTTGAGTTGCCCCATAGATCTTTCCGCCAACCGCAATCAAACGACCCACCGGGTACCGACCGGTTGTGGCGTCGAAGGAAGTCAATACTTCAAGGTTTCCATCCAGGTCGATTCGGAACAATGATCCAATGCTGGAAGCGCCGCTTGTAAACGTGGTGCCGTAAAGAAAACCGCTTGCCGAGTACGCAAGCCCGGATTCGCCGGGAGCATCGGGTATAACGTCAACTTCAGTAATGATCGAATAATTTGTTCCGTCGGGCTTTATTCTAAAGATCAACGACTTGTATGGTGCATTTACCGTAATCCTCGACAGATAACCATATAAGTATCCATTGGGTGCTGCCACCAAAGATCCAAATGGAGTGCCGTGATACGGCGCTAAGGGGAAATCAAACACCTTCACAAACATCTCCTCGGAAAGACTGATCTTAAACAGTGTGCCTGAACCATTCGCGCCTCCGTTCGACGTAAGCCCGTAAAGATCGCCATCTGGCCCCTTGGTAAATATCCCGGATACGACATTTACACCATCCGGAAAATTCGGAAACGCTTTATCGATCGTCACCTCAGTGCCATCCGTCTTAAACCGGAAGATCTTTCCGGTGTTCGATGCTCCATCAATGGCCACTCCGGCAAATTTGCCTTGTGCGAAAGAGCTAAATGACATGCACACCAGCAGGGCGAAAAGGATCGATCTCATGGATGTAAGGTTGAATCCAAAATATAGGTCGAAATCGACCCCCAAAAAAGGGGTAGACAATCACTCTAATTCCTTGTTTTTGTTGACGAAAACACCTGTTCCGCTGACTCAAACCTCCCGTTCGTTTACGAACGTTTTTTAACCTAATCGAACACAAAAAAATATTAAAAGCCCCGAATTAGGCTGATTCCGGCATTGCATGGGTATTGTTGTTCCCCACCGTTCCAAACCCAATTCCCATGATCAAAAACTACCTGAAGGTCGCTTTCAGAAGTCTCATCAAACAGAAAGCCTACTCAGCCATCAACATACTCGGACTATCGATCGGCATCGCCAGCTGCCTGCTCATCGTGCTGTTCGTAACCGACGAATTCTCGTACGACAAGTTCCACGCAAAAGCCGATCGCATCTACAAGTTCACCCTCGAACGGATCTATCCTAACCACAGCACCAACTATGCAGTGGTCCCCCACTCTTTCGGAACCGTGATGCCGAAAGACTTCGCCGAAGTTGAACAGGTGGTCCGTATGGCCGGCCCCTTCAACAATATCATCGTCAACTATAAAAACCCCCAGGGCGACCTCATCCAGTTCGAAGAAAACGGAATGGTTGCTGCCGAAAAGAATTTCTTCGAAGTCTTCAGCATTCCGCTTCTCAAAGGCGATCCCAAAAAAGTACTGTCGAACAACACCGACCTGGTGATCACCGAAAGCACCGCGAAGCGATACTTCGGGAACGAAGATCCAATCGGTAAAACATTCCAGTTCTTCGGCGGCGACTTCTCGGTTACCGGCGTCGCACAGGATGTTCCCGAAAACAGTCACTTCGACTTTGACTTCATGCTCCTCTGGAGTGAAGACGGTCCTCAAGGCCAGCCCCAGCCCGAGAACTTCACGTCGTTCTCCGTGCATACTTATCTTTTGGTTCAGCCCGGCACAGATCCAAAAGCGCTGGAGGCAAAATTCCCGAAGATGGTGGATACGTATGCTGCCGCACAGATCGAACGCGACCTGGGTAAGTCGTGGGCAGACTATAAAAAAGAGGGAAATGGATATCGTTATTTTCTGCAGCCACTCACATCGATACACCTCGATCCGACAAACATCGAATACAAACAGAAGCCGGTTGGAGGTAACATCAACCAGGTCTACTTCCTGATTGCCATCGCCGTGCTGATCGTGACAATCGCATGTATCAACTTTATGAACCTTGCGACAGCACGGTCGGCCGAACGGGCACGTGAAGTGGGTGTGCGCAAAACGATGGGCTCCGCAAAGTCGCAGCTCGTCTATCAATTCCTTACCGAGTCGTTGATCATCAGCTTTATTGCGACAGCTCTTGCATTGATCATTGTTCAGATCACGTTACCGCCTTTCAACGACCTCGCTCACAAAACCCTCACACTCACATTCAACCCGATGATAGTAATCGGCCTGCTGGGACTTGCTTTCCTGGTGGGATTGCTTGCAGGAAGCTATCCGGCTTTCATCCTGTCGGCTTTCAACCCGGTAACGGTAATGAAAGGGAACTTCAGCAGCAATTCGAAAGGCACCTGGCTTCGCAATGGACTGGTTGTATTCCAGTTCTGGATCTCGATCATGCTTATCGTCGGAACACTCGTGGTGTCCGACCAGATGAGATACATGCAGAGCAAAGATCTCGGATACGACAAGGATCAACTGCTGGTAATTGATCGTGCGGGCCAGCTTCGCAATAAGCAGCAGACCTTCCGTGAAGAAATCGAAAAGATCCCCGGCGTTCGAAAGACGGCGCGTGCTTCGGCGATGTTTGGCGACGAAGGCGACATGTTCGGTGCACAGTTCCAGGCGGAAGGTTCGTCGGAGATCCTCACCACGAAAAACATGTTCATCGACGACGAGTTTGCTCAAACGATCGGCTTCGAGTTCGTTAAAGGTCACGGCTTCTCTAAAGAAACCAACGACTCGCTGTCTATCATTTTGAATGAGACGGCGGTAAGGACAATGGGACTTGGCGACGATCCGATTGGCCGGAAGCTGAGCCACGTTTTGCGCCTCCAGGAAGGCAACCAGACTGTCTTCTTTACAGTTGTTGGCGTCATCAAGGATTTCAACTTCCAGTCGCTGCGCGACAAGATCACACCGCTTACGATCCAGAGCGCTGAGGCCCCGCAATCATTTATGCGTTATGTGTATGCGAGGCTCGAGAATGCCGATTACCCTGTTGTTCTTAAGGAAGTGGATGGGCTTTGGAAGGAAATGATCGGGCTTACACGCCAGGCGGGCGAACCTTCGGAAATGCCATTGAAGTACGAATTCCTGGAAGACAACCTGGTTGCGGCTTACGAAGCCGAGCAACGCGCGGGAACACTCTTCAAGATATTCTCTACGCTGGCGATCGTAATTGCATGCGTGGGATTGTTCGGACTTGCAGCATACACTGCAAACCTGAGAACAAAAGAGATCGGTATCCGCAAGGTAATGGGTGCTTCGGTATCGAGCGTCATTATGTTGTTGACGAAAGAGTTCACAAAGCTCATCGGTGTGGCATTTATTCTTGCAGTACCGTTGAGCTGGTATGTAATGGATAGCTGGCTGAGTGGCTTTGCATTCCGGACAAGCATTGGCCCCGGAACATTCCTCCTCGCAGGAGTGCTGGCGTTAGGTATATCGTGGCTGACGGTAAGCTACCAGTCGGTGAAGGCAGCGATAAAAAATCCGGTCAATTCGCTGAAGAGCGAATAAATAAAAAAGGCCCCGATTTCCGGGGCCTTTTTTGTTATTAGAAGTTAGGGTTTTTAACACCTACGCTTCCTTCGTCCGGGTTAAGGACGGCTTCAGCTGCAGGTACATCCCAGTAATCCATGAAGTTGTAGTTGATGAGAACACCAGTGATCGGCGCACCACCGTCGACAACGACCTGGTTGTATGCACCACCACCTTTGCTTACATCATAAGTCCAACCCCATCTGCGGTTGTCATAGAATGTGATACCTCTGAAGAGAAGGGAAGTCCTTCTTTCCATTACCACTTCGTTGAGCGCGCCGGCGAGTGAAAGGCCGGTGTTGGCTACGTGTGCCACGCCAGCACCCATGAAGTCACGAACGTCATCGATGAGGGCAAGACCTGCGTTGATGTCGTTGAGACGGATGCGTGCTTCTGCTTCCATGAGGGCTGTTTCTTCCCATGAGCTTGCGATTACAAGTTCGTGCGCACCTGTGTTACGGTTTGCATAAACCCAAACGCCAGCTGCACCGTTTCCACCGCTAACCACAGTATATCTTGTTGAGTATACATAGTCGTTAACGTAGCGGTCTGCCGGAACAAGAGGCGCAGTTCCGCCCTGGCGGAAGTTGTTTGCAAAACGCTTGTCACCAGGCTTGAAGTTCTGAAGTGCGCGCTCGCTGATCTTGAAGGTAGATGTTGCAGCAGCTGTTGCTGACAGAGATGCAACTGTTCCGCCTGTAGCAGAGAAGAAGTCGTTAGCACCAGTTGTTCTTCCTGTGAAGATCAAGTCATCTTCGCGGATACCTGCGGCTGCAAGATCTCTCACTTTAGTCCAATCCGCTGCAGTCATAACACCGCTCATTGAAGAACCAGTGATAGCTGCGTTAGGGTTGTTGTTAACAAAAGGAGCAAGCTTGTTGAGGAGTATGTTCCTCGCAAGCATCGAGTTGATGTTGCGTTTCCATTCTGCGACAGACATCACACCGCCACGACCTGTTTCAGTTTGGTCGGGGATGAGATTGGCCAATGCTTCCTCGTAATCACTTGCCGATTTTGCGGCATCGAGTGTAGTTGCGGCCATAGTGAAGTACTTGTCAGATTCCGCGATCATTGCATCGTGGGTTACATAAGTGCTGCTCTTCTCACCATATTCGTTTATGATGAGGCCAGAGTAGTACTTCGTACCAACTGAAGAATATGCGAAACCTTTCCAGAAGTATGCCCATGCTTTAACTGTTGCCGCCTTGGTAGCTGCGTCTCCTCCGAAAGGAATTTCGTCCACTACAGAAAGCACCAGGTTCATTGCATTATTAAGAGCATACATGTTCAACCACTGGTAGTGGATGGCATTGTTGCTGGCACCCGTTGCTGCACGAGTGTTGTATGTACGCAGGATACCAATTGATGGTGACGGAACTGTTTTCTTGGTTCCGTTCGGATACAGGATATAGTCTGGCTGACCAATCGTAGTTACCTGGTTGTTCGAAGCAGATGCACCGACGTTATCGGCCATCAGTTCGTTGTAACCCATAGGCAACGAGAAGTAGCTGTTACCCAGCCAGTCGTCGCCATTGTAGAAGCCATTGACATAAGTGCCGCCTGTAGCAAGCTGATAAATACCTGCTTCGGTGTTAACGTTAGCAGCGATCGTAGGTGCGTTGGGGTTACCAACGTCCAACTGATCCTTACAGCTTATCGTTCCCAACAAGCACGCGCTAAGCAGTCCGGCCGTAATGAATTTATTTTTATTCATGATAGTCTCTTTAATAATCTGACAATTAGAAACCAATGTTCAAACCAACCTGATACGACTTAGTGTTAGGAAGCGTGTTGTGGTCAACGCCCCTGTCGAATGCAGAGTTAACAGTACCTGAGCTGATCTCAGGATCCATACCAGTATACTTGGTCAGTGTTGCAAGGTTCCTTCCTGTGAGTACAAGTTGGAGTTTCCTGAGGTTAGGAACATTCATGAGACGTGCGAAGTCGAATGACAACGATACGTTCCTGAGTCTTGCAAATGATGCATCTTCCCAATAGAAGTCTTTAGTTGCAAGGTTACCAGCACCGTTCAAGCTACCGAACAGACCGTAGTAAGCACTCGCCCAGTATGCAGGGAAAGCACCTGTTTTGCCATCGATAGTTACAACGCCATCATAGTCTCCGTGGATACCATCACGATACATCCATTCTTTTGTTTGGTTGTACAGGTGGCTACCCTGAACCCAGTCGATCTGGAATGTAAGAACTGCGAAATCCTTGAAGCTTACGTTGTTGATGAATGAAGAGTTGAACTTGGGATTCGGGTTACCGAGAGATGTTTTTTCGTCGGCAAACTGGATCTGGTAAGTTCTCTTGTCAACAAGACGGCCATCTACGATCTCATAGAAGTTTCTCAGCGGAACACCTTCTGCGTTCACTGCGTTTGCAGGGATGTAAGATGATCCATCAGTTCTAACGGCATCTACGCTCGTAAGCGCTTTGTAACCATAGATTTGACCGATGATCTGGCCAGGAGTCAACACGAGTGACGCATCGCCTGCACCTGAGGTGAGGATGATGTCGTTACCACCTGCGATAGCATCGATCTTCGAAAGTTGGTGACCCCAGTTTGTAGTGAGATCCCATTTCCATGTTGTGCTATTGTACATAGGCAGGTTCAAAGAAAGCTGCCATCCTTTAGATGACATTGTGATTGCGTTGTCGAGCAATTCGTTCACACCAGTTGAAGGAGCTTGAGAAACCTTGTAGATAACGTCTTCGCTCTTGCGTTGCCAGTATGTGAAAGCAAGGTTGATCTGGTTCAACCAGCTGCTACCCTGGAGTGCGTTGAAAGTAAGGTCAGTACCAACTTCAGTTTCTTTTGAAACTTCCACATTCAAATTAGGATTGTTTGAAGTGATCGGCACGCTGTAAGCAGGTGTTGCACCAGCAGGGCGACCGTTAAGGATCGGATACCTGTCGAATGCACCAGGCTGGATACCGGCTGCACCGTGAGCAGCTCTCAGTTTCAGGTAAGGGAGCGTGTTGTTAAGACCGCCGTCTTTCCAGAACGTTGCGAGGTTGATATAACCATCGTAGTGCGGGAAAGTGAAAGGTTTCGAACCACCACCGAACGCAGAAGACCAGTCGCTACGGAAACCGGCAGTAATACCGCCCCAGTCGCCGAAGTCAACTTTCTGGTTGAAGAGATAACCGTATGTTACAAACTGTTCAACGTAGTCACCAGGCTGGTTTGTGTTCGGGCCAGGTGCAGTGAAGATACCGCTTCCGAGTGTGTACATGCTGAACGGAGGTGCCAAAGGCAGGTCGTAGCCGTATGAGTCGAATTCAGTATACTTTCTCTTACGATAGTCGAAACCAACTTGTGTGCTGGTTGCGATCGGAATGCTCAGACCAAAGTCATCCTGGAAGTCGGTACGGAAGTACGCGTTCGCGAGGAAGTTCTGGAATGTGTTTGTGTACTGCCAGTTCGAGATCTCACCGCTTTCTGCGAGTGTAGGAGCGAACAGACCGATCCAGTTGTCATAAGCAATTGAGTTGTTGTTCTCAGTTTGCTTTTTGTACGTCCAGCGTGAGTTTTCAGTACGGTAGTTCAAACCATACTTCGCATCGAGTTCGAGGTACTTGTTTACGATGTAGTTTACATCGAAGCTCTGCACAACATCGACTTTATTATCTAGTTGGCTGGCATACTGCTGGCGATAGTAAGGGTTCTGAGCGTTAACGCTCAAGAAACCACCTGCTTCAACGTAACCAGGATAGTTGCCATCGGGAGTCTTCATAGTAAGGTCGAAGAAAGGAGATGTGTTCAGGAAGCTGTAAACACCGCCTACGTCGCCAAGTGAGTTTCCTTTACCATAGCTGTACCAACCTGCTGCACCGAGACCGGGAACGAGGTCGTTCTTGGTATAGACCAACTGTGTAGTTGAACGCACTTTGAAACCCTTGAAGAGTTCGGTACCAACGTTCACTGTGATGTTACTTCTGTCAACAGCACCATTCTTCAGTACAGGGCTGAGAGTGTGGTTGTTGGCGAGTGATATAGAGTAGTCGCTCTTATCGTTCGCGCCAGAGATACTCAGAGTGTTGTTTGTTGTATAACCTGTCTGGAATACCTGCTTGAAGTGATCATAGTATTTAAGACCTGAAGGTCCGCCATAGTCCTGGTTGAAGTCGTTGCGGATATCCTGGATTGCATAACGGGTTGCACCGTTACCGTTAGGATATGCAAGGGCTTGAGCGCTTCCGGGTGCGAAAGCTGGACCATACTTATAAGAGATACCCTGAACAGATCCGTCGTCTTCATAACCGAGGATGTTTCCATCGCGGTCTGTGAGGTTGCCGGCTGCGTCAGTGATATAAGGGTGTTTCCTTGCTTTGTGAACATCTCCTGTGTTGAGGAATGTGTTCGATGCATAGCTGGAAGAAAAGTTGATTTGAACTTTACCCTTCTGACCTTTTTTAGTGAACACCTGGATTACACCGTTCGCACCTTGTGCACCGTAGATTGATGCAGAAGCGGCGCCCTGTACAACCTCGATACGTTCGATGTTGCTAAGGTCGAGTGAGTTGATGTCCGTAGCGGCCATCTGCACACCGTCGACCATGATCAGTGGTTTGGTACCACCTTGCACAGTGTTGATACCGCGGAGGAGGATGTTTACCGGGTCGCCGGGGTTACCAGAGATTGACGAGATCTGGGCACCTGCAATCTTACCGACCAGCGCCTGGTCGATTGATGCGGATGGGGTGGCTGGCAATCTGTCGGCTGCAACGGCTTCAACGGCGATACCCAGCTTTTTCTTGTCTGTGGCGATACCGGAACCAGTTACAACGACTTCAGACAATTGAGTAACATCGAGCGACAGTGTCACATCGACAACTGTTCTTTCGCCCAACGCGACTTCTTGTGTCTGGAGACCAATGAATGAGAAAACCAGGCTACCACCGCTGCCGGAGATGGTAAGTCTGTAATTACCGTCGGAGTCTGTAACGGTACCATTGGTAGTACCCTTCAGAACCACGTTCACACCGGGCAGTGCAGTTCCATCTTCGGCAGATGAAACCTTACCCGTGACTACACGCTCTTGCGCCCACGTTACCGTGACCGCAAAAACGAATGAGAAGCACAGAAGTAAAAACTTCTTCATAGGTTTAGGTTTAGGTTAGAAAATTAGGACTTAGTACACCCAAATTAGGGGTATAATTATTCAGAAGAAAATAGTCCAATAAGAATTTCTTAACGCGGGAAAACAGCCTAATGGCCGTAAAAACTGAATAATTACCGCCGAAATCGAGTTCGCAATCAGATGTGTTAAGAAAAAAATACCTGAAAAATATCTGTTTGGGGTAGAAGAATACCCTCTTGGGTGGTATCTGGTATAAAACAAAAAAGCACCCCGAAGGGTGCTTTTTACATTACTAGAGGGTTAAAATTAAGCCTGGGCAGTAACTACCGACACGTAAGACTTATTTGCACGGCCTCTTTTGAACTCAACTGTTCCGTTGGTGAGAGCGAAGAGTGTGTGATCTTTACCCATACCTACGTTCCTGCCTGCGTGGTGTTTGGTGCCGCGCTGACGAACGATGATGTTTCCTGCAGTTGCCTTCTGGCCACCATATATCTTAATGCCGAGACGTTTGCTTTCCGATTCCCGGCCGTTCTTTACTTTACCTTCACCTTTTTTGTGTGCCATGGTATTTTAGATGCTTTAAGGTTTAACCTATACTTTCGATCTGGATCTTCGTGAACTGCTGGCGGTGTCCGTTTTTCACAGCATATCCCTTCCTGCGTTTCTTCTTGAAGATGATCACTTTATTTCCTTTCACGTGCTCAAGGATCTTTCCTGATACCTTAACACCTGATACAGCGGGGGCGCCAATATCAATCTTGCCGTCGTTGTCTACCAAAAGGACTTTGTCGAAGCTCACAGCCGTGCCTGCTTCGCCTTCCATTTTGGGGGCATAGATATATTGGTCTTTAGCCACCTTGAACTGCTTTCCTGCAATGTCTACAATTGCGTACATGGTATTTTTATAAAATGGGATGCAAAGATGAGGAAAAGGGCCGAAAAATCCAATTTTGCCCGAAAAGTCGTGAAATGAGGTTTTTTCGGCGGAATATCGTTTGCAATCCAAATTTCGGGGCCAAAAAAACTTAAAAAAATCTTTTAGTTAAAACAGCACTTCCGTGTAGTCTTCTAAGTGTTTCATTTCATACAACTTATACTCAAGGCAACGTTCTTTATAGTCTTTCAATGCACTTTGATCAAGCCAAACAGCCTTGTAATATTCTCTATAGAAATCAATATTTGTTCACTCAGTAACTTCGGAGCTCTTTCTCTCCAAAAAATTGTCCGAAGGTGCTGACTTGAACAATCAAACACCACCATTGGAATGAGCAACGACCTACCCCAGGAACCTATCCTTAAGGAAAACAAGGACCGATTTGTACTCTTCCCTATTCGCCAACATGAGATCTGGAAATACTACAAACAGGCAGAAGCAAGCTTCTGGACTGCGGAGGAGATCGACCTGAGTCATGACCTGCGCGACTGGGCTAACCTGAACGACGGCGAGCGTCACTTTATCACCCACGTACTGGCATTTTTCGCTGCGAGCGACGGTATCGTAAATGAGAACCTTGCCGAACACTTCGTTTCTGAAGTTCAGTACACCGAAGCCAAGTTTTTCTATGGATTTCAGATCGCTATCGAGAACATTCACTCCGAAACGTACTCGCTGCTGATCGACACGTATGTAAAAGACCCTAAAGAGAAAGACAGATTGTTCCACGCTATAGAAACAATGGCGTGTGTGAAGAAAAAAGCAGACTGGGCACTTCGCTGGATCGGCGAGGGCAGCTTCCAGGAACGCCTCATCGCGTTTGCCGCGGTAGAAGGAATTTTCTTCTCTGGTTCATTCTGCTCCATCTTCTGGTTAAAGAAAAGAGGACTCATGCCGGGCCTCACCTTCTCTAACGAACTGATATCGAGAGACGAAGGTTTGCACTGCGACTTCGCCTGTCATTTGTACACGAAACATGTGATCAACAAGCTTCCAGAAGCTCGCGTGATCGAAATCATAAAAGATGCCGTTGAGATCGAAAAAGAATTCGTAACGGACGCGCTTCCGGTAAGTCTCATCGGGATGAACGCACAGTTGATGTGCCAGTATATCGAGTTTGTGGCCGACCGCCTGATCAATGAGCTGGTGGGCAAAAAAGTCTACAACGCAACCAATCCGTTCGACTTTATGGATATGATCAGCCTTCGTGGAAAGACTAATTTCTTCGAGAAAAGAGTAGCTGAATATCAGAAAGCCGGTGTCATGAAAAGCACCGAGAAAGAATCAACTCCGAAATTCTCATTGAATGAGGATTTCTAACGTGAAATGATTACATTCATGAATCATTTTTTAAACTTTTTATTTTTTCTCTAACAACCCACTAGAAATGCTTGTACTGAAGCGTGACGGACACAGAGAGTCTGTTAAGTTCGACAAAATCACTGCCCGCATTGAGAAACTCTGCTACGGTTTAGATCCAAAATTTGTCAACCCGGTAGAGGTAGCTATGAAGGTTATTAATGGCCTGTACGATGGTGTGACCACTACAGAGCTCGATAACCTTGCAGCAGAAATTGCTGCTACAATGACAACGCGTCATCCCGACTTTGCTAAGCTGGCTGCGCGTATTGCCGTTTCCAATCTTCATAAAGTAACCAGCAAGTCGTTCACCAACACGATGAAGCGGTTATACCAATACGTAGACCCCAAGACCGGCCAGAACGCACCATTGATCTCGAAGGAAACCTGGAAGGTTATCCACGACAACGCTGCCGAACTGGACGAAGCAATCATCTACGATCGCGACTTCAGCTACGACTTCTTCGGATTCAAGACCCTGGAGCGCTCGTATCTCATGAAGATCGACGGACGTGTCGTTGAACGCCCTCAGCACCTGCTCATGCGGGTAGCCGTTGGTATTCACGGTGAAGATATCCCTGCTGCTATCGAGACTTACAACCTGCTTTCGGAGAAGTGGTTTACCCACGCCACTCCTACCCTTTTTAATGCAGGTACACCAAAGCCACAACTTTCGTCATGCTTCCTCCTTACAATGAAGGATGATAGCATCGATGGCATCTACGATACGCTGAAGCAGACTGCTAAAATATCGCAGTCTGCCGGCGGTATCGGCCTAAGCATCCACAACGTTCGCGCGAAAGGCTCATACATTAAAGGTACCGGCGGTACATCCAACGGTATCGTGCCTATGCTCCGCAACTTCGACATGACTGCACGTTATGTTGACCAAGGCGGTGGCAAACGCAAAGGCAGCTTCGCCATCTACCTCGAACCATGGCACGCCGATGTTTTCGATTTCCTCGAACTGAAAAAGAACCACGGCAAGGAAGAACTTCGCGCACGCGATCTTTTCTATGCTATGTGGATCCCCGACCTCTTCATGAAGCGCGTGGAGAACAACGAAATGTGGTCGCTCTTCTGCCCTAACGAAGCCCCCGGCCTCGCGGAAGTGTATGGAGAAGAATTCGAAAGACTGTACGAGAAATACGAGAACGAAGGCAAGTTCCGCCGCCAGGTAAAAGCACAAGACCTCTGGTTCGAAGTGCTCGAAGCCCAGATCGAAACCGGAACTCCTTATATTCTTTATAAAGATCACGCCAACAAGAAGTCGAACCAGAAGAACCTGGGTACGATCAAGTCGAGCAACCTGTGCACCGAGATCATCGAGTATACCGCACCCGATGAAGTAGCTGTATGTAACCTGGCTTCTATCGCGTTGCCAAAGTTCGTTACCGACGAAGGCACATTCGATCATCAGAAACTTTATGAGATCACCAAAGTTGCTACACGCAACCTGAACAAGGTGATCGACATCAATTATTATCCCGTTGAAGAAGCTCGTCGCTCGAACATGCGCCACCGTCCTATCGGTTTGGGTGTGCAAGGTCTCGCCGACGTGTTCATCATGCTCCGCATGCCTTTCGATAGCCCGGAAGCCCGCGGCCTGAACGAGGATATTTTTGAAACGATCTACTTCGCTGCCATGGAAGCTTCTATGGAACAAGCGAAAGTTCATGGCGCTTACGAAACCTTCAAAGGTTCGCCCGTATCGAAAGGGATCTTCCAGTTCGACATGTGGGGAGTTGAACCCAGGAGCAACCGCTGGAACTGGGAACAACTGAAGCAAGACGTGAAGAAGCACGGCGTACGCAACTCACTTTTGGTTGCCCCGATGCCTACCGCCTCTACTTCGCAGATCCTCGGCAACAACGAGTGCTTCGAACCCTATACTTCAAACATCTACACACGCCGCACTCTTTCAGGCGAATTCATCGTTGCCAACAAGCACCTGATGAAAGACCTGATCAGCCTCGGCTTGTGGAGCGAAACAATGCGTCAGAAATTGATCTCCACAAACGGTTCAGTTCAGACGATCGCTGAGATCCCTCAGAACATCAAAGACATCTATAAAACGGTGTGGGAGATCTCGCAAAAAGCGATCATCGATATGTCGGCCGATCGTGGCGCGTACATCTGCCAGTCGCAAAGCCTTAACATTCACCTTACCAACCCGAACTTTGGTAAACTCACTTCGATGCACTTCTATGCATGGAAGAAAGGCCTCAAGACCGGTATGTACTACCTCCGTTCGACAGCCGCTGCCGATGCGATCAAATTCACGCTCGATAAGGAAGCGATCAAACAACCTGCTGCAGAAGCTGTTGTTGCGCAACCTGCAGAAACCGTGATCCAGAATATTACCCCGGTTGCCACTGCACAGCAGAGCCTGGAGTACGATAGAGATCAGAAGTTGTCGGATATGGCTTGCTCCCTTGACAACCCCGAGGGCTGTGAAGCTTGTGGATCTTAAAAGCTAAGGGCTCCGAAAGGAGCCCTTTTCATTTCTACACTATTCCAGGATTATGTTGTGATACCGGGGATACTTGATCTCATATTTCAAGTCAATCTTTGACGTCTTCCCTGGCTCAACTTTCAGATTCCACGTAAGCAATCCGTTCTCTTCGCTTTTGATCGCGCCTGAGTCTTCGATCTCATCTACGGTTATGTCTTTCGTGTTGGGTATAGGATACTGATCTTCGATGCGTATGTCGATCGGGTATGCTTTCTTGTTTCGTACACTGATCTCGTAAGAGAACAATGCTTTCCTGTTTGATCCAACAAACTGGTTGGAGGAATATTCTTTCACCTTTTCTCGCGTAACGACAACATTACGGTCGCGACCGAGCGACAGTGTTAGCGTGTCGCTGGTGTTACGGGTATCGAGAACGGTCTTACCAATATACTTTCCTTCGAAGAAGAGGCTGGCTTGTCCCTCCATGAAGTTGTACTCATCCCAATTGGTGAGGCGGGCAGTAAGGAACGCGTCGGTGTCGAGCTTCGGAGCGCAATAGTATTGGTATTGGGCCTCGAGTTCGTATTCGATCATGTCGACAACCTGGTTTTCGCCGCCGGAGCGAATGGTATATGGTGTATCGATGTTGAATTCGAGGTTAGTGGAACGAACAACGGGAGTGGCAGCGATGGTTTGTTTTACTTTGGGGGCGCGGGCTGTGGTTGAATAGGAACCAGTCATTTGACGTTGCGTTTGAGCGCCATACCCTACTACTACAACCTCCTCAAGCTGCGCAACATCTTCATTAAGCATAATATTTACTTCCTCCTGCCCATTCACATCTATCTCCTGTATCTGGTATCCAATAAAAGATGCCGCCAGTGTTTTTGAATTCGGACTTATCGCCATCGAATACGCACCATTTACATCTGTAACAGTACCATTCGATGTTCCTTTTACAACGATGTTAACCCCAGGCATTGGCTTGCCTCCTGAATCAAACACATAGCCCCGAACCATATTGTTTGTAGCCATTGCACCTGCAGCAGCGCCATGTATCGCTGCCTGGCCTCCAACCGCTACAGGTTTCACGCTATTGTTAAACCCAAGATACCACGGCTTGATGTTTGGCCGCGATCCTATCGAGGTAGGGTTTGCCGATGAGACTGTAACCTTTACATTTTCCCAGTCTTCACCCGACTGCTGAGTAATGCTGGCTTTGTATGTGATTGCGATAGGCGTCTGGATGTCTTTCGCCCGGATGTCGTACAACGGGAACCACGACGCTTCCTGCACGAGGTAGCTTACCTTCAGGTTGACCTGTGCCTCCGATTTACTTTCAACTTTGATGATGATCTCCCCTTCCGGCTGTGGTTTCGTTACTTTCATTTCCGATTGCTGCGCGTTGATCTTCGCAATATCTCTCTCGTACGAAGCTATTTTTGCTTCGAGCTCTTGCCTGTGCGCGCGGATATCCATTAGACGCTGGCGATAATATTCAACGGCCGACTTGAGCTCATTCACATCGGCGCCTCGCTGTCCACCGATTATTTTGTTTGCTTTCAACATGGCCTCTTCGTCATCGTAAACTGCGATGGCGGTCTTCTCTTCTTTTATCAAATTCGAAAGCCTGGCTCGCTCTTTCTGAACAAATTCGGCTGCCTCCGATTGCTTGAGATCCTCGAGATGATTCACGCGAAAGGAAACACCAATGATCTTTACGTTCTGATTTGCTTCTGCCTGGATGCTGTTCTCCTGGACTTTCGGCGACGTACCGTTTAGCACAATGACAGACTGACCAGGCTTAAGCTCAAGTGAAGTTGTTCGTGTAACCTGCGCTCCTTTTAGAAACACCGTTACGTCTTTGATGGTCGATGATACTTTACGTTCTGATTGGCAATAGGCAACAACTGTCGTTACTAACGACAACGCTGCGATGAGCAGAGTTCTCATAAAAGTCAGGATTTGATGTACACCTAAAAGATGACATCAAATCCTTCTTTCCATAAAAAGACAGCAAGATTTTACTGTAGTCGTTTTATTTTTTCTTCGGCGCTCTTCCTTATCGCGTCGCGTTGCTGGGGACGGATGTCCGTTTGTTTCGCAAGTTTTTCGAGAGCTTTCTTTGAATTATAGACTGCCCTCACTTCGTCGCCTGTTTTCTCATAAGCATCTCCCAGGGCGTCGTACACATTTGCCGACTCCGGAAATAATTCCTGGTTGGCGTTAAAAACTTTCAGCGCTTCGTTTGTCTTACCGGCCTGTAGCAATTGATATCCGGCCTGGTTCAGATTGCGTTCGTCCATCACGTGGTTGTACCAGGGTGAGTGACCTGGCATCTTCCGGTACATCGCAACTGCCTCCTTCACCTGTAGAAGTGCCTGGTCTACCTTATCTCCCATGATCATTGCCCAAAGGCGACTGTTGGTTAGCACATCCTCGTCAGGCGCCGCATGATCTTTCGATAGGGTTCGTTTAAAAAAATCGATCGTCTGTAAAATGATCTCCTTCGATCTCGGCGTGTTGTCAAACGCATCGAATGCATGCTGTCCTTCGGGATAATTAACGTATTCGAAATGAAGATCCTGCACGAGCGCTGCCTTCACGAAGCTCTCGATGCCCATATTCAATGTGTAAAAGTCGAGGCCCGCACGCACTATCTGTATCTCGACATCCTGCCGGTACCAGGCCGGTGTATTGGGAGGAGGTTGTGCCATGCCGTAATAGACCGCCAACGCTTTTATAAATCTTCGCGACTCGTCCATCGCCAACGGCAAGCCGGTGCCGACATTTGCGGAGCAAGCCCACACACCCATTTTTTCTTTGTCGATTCCCAGTTCGGCAGCATGACCTGCCAGGTAAGCCAAAAGTCTTTCGGAGTCGTCTCGTGCATGGTTATTTCGGGTTTGGTACGTAACACCGATCATTCCGTTCGCAGCTGCAAGCTTCGCCCAGTCGCGATAGATCTTCCAGCGATGAAGGTCCATGCTGCCAACACCATTCACAAAGACAATCACGGGCAACTGGCTCTTCTTGTCGAAATCCTTCGGAGAGTAAAGGTCGAATACCAGCGTGGTGTCTTGCCCGGAATAAAATCTTCTGCCTAACTCAACCTTCACTTCATCCATCGCGGGTTGATGGAGCACAAGACCTGCAAAGGCCCTGAATTTCTCCAACGAAAAATATGGCATGAACCTCTCGTCTACCGTGAACGACCCGGTCTTACCATCGACCGCTGACTTCAGGAACTCGAGTATTGCTTTATGCACTGCGACATACGTTTTGTCGGCGACGTCGCTGAGTTCGCCCCGCAACTTCAGTCCTTTATTTGTCACCCTGCCAAAGATTGAAAAGTCGTGATGACGTAACCCTTCATTCTTAATGAATGCACGATAGAGCGACGCGTTTACCAGATCTTCCACCTGGTCGGGGTCATCTTCGATCTGTTGAAACGGCGTAATGATGTGCAGCATCGGGGCTTTGATGTTCTCCGGGTGATAGATCGTAGCGTTATCTGTCAACGACCGGGGGCCGAATACTCCGCCCTCAAGGTTTACTATCGCTTTAACGAGGTTCGACTGCATCGAAAGGAAGTATGCTCCCTGGATGCCGCCCCCGAAACCCATCACGGTAATTTTCGAAGGATCGACGTTCCTGAGCTTTAGTGCGTAGTTCTGCAACCATTGCATGTCTTCGGTGGGCTCTACCCATAGCAGCGAATCCGGGGGCTGAGTCGCGCGGTTTGGCCCGTCAACTACCGCCACCACGAAACCATTCGACGCCAGGAATTCTGCCGACACGGAGAGACTTTCCGGTTCGGAGCTCATCAGCACGACCGGGAATTTTCCTTTCGCCTCGGGAAGATTCCACTTTGCAGCAGTAGGCATCTCCAATATGGGATTGTATTGTTCGTCTGTCAGGTTCACCCCGGCGATAAAAGGGTATTCGAATATTTTCCTGAAGTTCTCGTAGGCCTCCTTCTTGCTGGCATCGGTTGGATCCGGGAGTTTCGCTGCGAGGTAATCCTTAAAAAGTACAGGCTTCGCTTTGGCCGAGGGTGCCGCGGGATACCACACGCCCACGGTCATTGGTCTGCCATTTCGGCTGTTGTCGCGTTCATGGAACGATTTGAAACCTACAGCATGAGGACCGGGAGCAAGTCCGCCCCAAAGGGTTTGTGCGTAAGACGAAGTGGAAATCAAGAGGACGAAGGTGATGAAGAGGATTGCACGGATCATAGGTCTTGGGTTTTGATCCAATTAACTGCAAGGGAGGAAAAGAGGCTTCGGTTCCGGTCGGATCGGAGGAGAAGTTTCCGTCAGGCGCTCATCTTTTTGCCGATGTCGTCGCGGAAGCGCGACGGAGTGACGCCGTATTTCTTTTTGAACGCGTCGTTGAAAGTGGAGACTGCGCTGAAACCAGAGTCGAGGGCGATGGCGGCAATTGTGTACCGGGCTGATCTCGGGTCGCGGAGGCGTTGCCGCGCTTCTTCGAGCCGCAGGTCTGAGATGTAATCTGAGTATGGTCGTTTCACCCGTTCGTTGAGCACCTGCGACAAATGATGACGGGTGGTATGGAGCGAAGCGGCAAGCTTATCGATGGTCAGTTTACTGTCGATAAAAATTTTTTGTGAAGACATCAATGCTCGGAGGTCGTTCTCTATTCTCGAAGCTTCCTCTTCTTTTAAACCAGAGTGCGAGTAACGCGCGACAGGCTGAACCCGGAGGGAAACCGAGACTGTCTTCGGAGCGACGAAAGCATTTGGGTCGGTCATCATCTTCCACGTTATCCAATAGATTATGATGGTAAGGAGTACGAAGGTCAGGCGGAGGTCGGGAATGCGGCCATAGTAAGTAACCATCACGGCAAGCACTATGGATACGATCACCTCCGCAATGATTACGTAGTTAAGAAATTGTTTCAGTGCATTCGAAGCATCGTTCGCGATCAGCCTGCGGGAAAGAACAAAGTAAACGCACAGAGATATTATCTGAAAAAGAGCACGAACCCAGTCGATCGTTGGCCAGCCGATTATAAGGATCGCATAGAATAAGAAAGGCAATGTGTGAAGAAGGTCGGTTTTAGCTAACTGTACCCCCGTGACCCGTGATCTTATAAAGAGATAAATAGAAGGGCCAACCAGGAAAGGAAGAGTGTAAGACAGCCGATAGAAGATGATCACGTTTTCCATTAACCACACTTTGGTGATCACTTTGGATGTGAGTTGTAAACCGACAACCACCAGGAACAACGTGAGGTATACGTGCGACGGATGCCGTTCACGCTCACGAAGCAATGCCAGGCTGAGGAGAAACCCCTGGATAGCTCCGAACAAAAGAATGAATATGTTGACCTGCAACAACATTGATGAGATCAGTCGATCATGATCTTCTTCCTGACTGCTCCAATGTTAGTTTGAACTTCAATCACATACAAACCCCTAATGAGGGTAGATGCAACATTCACAGCGAGACGGTTGTTTCCTTCTTGACGACCGTTAAAAAAATGCTGACGACCGGTAGCATCGGTAAAGAGCACATCGGTCGATTTTATCGCGAATGGGCCGGTCTGTATGATGACGACCTCTTTGGCTGGGTTGGGATGAACAACGACGTTCTGATCGACGTCTTCGATGCCGGTGATCAGGTTACTCGTTGGCACTGAAGTGGCCGAGCAGCCCGAAAAATCCACTTTCACGGAATATACTCCGTCTACCGGCGGCTCGAGAGTGTTCCCGGTGGCGCCGGCTATTTCGGTCCCGTTGAGCAACCACTGGTTGTTTGTTTCCGAAGACGACGTGAGTAAATATTTCCCGTCGGGTTTCTGGATAACAATTGCTGGCTGCGGGGGATTAACACAAAATGTAATTTCGACGTCTTCCGCTGGACTGTAGTCCTCGTTGCCTGGCTGAGATGACTTCACTTTTGCCGGGCCGGGCGCTCGTAAAACAACCTTTCCCGCATCGATAACAACATTGGCGGTAACTGCGGTGAAAGCTATCGGCAACCCTGACGTAGATGATGCCGTAATCGCGAATGGTGTTTCGCCCATGGCCTTTGCACCGGGGTTCGTTACGGTTATCGCCTGGTCCTTCAGGGTTGTGAATTGCACTTGCGCACCGGTTGGATTGTAGTCTGTTTTCGTTCCCGCGATGTTCTCATTGTATTCATAAGCGGTTGCGACATACGTTGTTCCCCTGGTGAGATTTGTAACGGTTACGTTGTTGATGTCGCCCTTCGCGAGGGCGAAGATTGTTGATGAGGGGCCAGTGCCGGATCCAAATTTAGCGTCGGCTGAATAAAGTGTACCGTCGACTGGCTCGGCGTTGGATTCGCTGGCCAATC
>DASRSO010000174.1:0-6126 GCA_035656375.1 Cyclobacteriaceae bacterium
ATGAACTGGGTCACGCGGCGGCAGCAAACTATTTCGGAATTGGAACACGGGAGATATCGCTCCTGCCGATCGGCGGGATTGCGCTGCTGGAACGTTTGCCGCAACGTCCGTTGGCTGAATTTTTCATAGCGGTCGCCGGACCGTTAGTTAATTTCCTGATTGCCACCATCCTGTTTCTTCCTGCTCGTGACGCATTAAACAGCGGGATGATAAAAGCCATCGAAAGCATCAACGGACACAACTTCATTGTGAACGTGTTCATGGTCAATCTGACTATGGGTGTGTTCAATCTCATTCCGGCGTTTCCGATGGATGGTGGCCGGGTGTTGAGATCTGTTTTATCGATAAAACTCGACCGTTTACAGGCCACCAGGATTGCTGCACGAACCGGTCAGATCCTCGCCGTCATTGCTGTTATGATCTCCGTGTTCACTAATCAACAGGTTGTATCTAACCCTGGCTTACTCCTCATCTCACTGTTTATATTTTATAGCGCACAGGCCGAGTTACAGTCATTCATTTACTGGTCAACACTCGACGGCCATATCGCCCGTGAAGTGACGATGAAAGAATTTGGAGAAGTAGACTCCTCAGATAAATTGTCGAAGGCAGTTCAATCGTTGCTTTCAGGGTCTCATCACAGCTTTGTCGTTTTTTCGCAAGAAACAGCGGTGGGTACTCTCAGCCGTTCCGACATAATACAAGGTCTCGCACAATCCGGCACGGACGCGCTGGTTGGTGATTCAATGCACAAGGGCGTCCCCACAATTCCAGACGACATGCCGTTGGAAAAAGCCTATAATGTTGTAATGGAATCCAATGAAAGGCCTGTTGTAGTTACAAGCAGCGGTGAAATGATCGGTGTTATCGATGCTGACAACCTGTTGGAGTTCATTATGACCAGGCAAGCAATTTCGAGACGCCGGTAAACTGATAAAGATCAGGCTTTCTCTCCAATGATCGTCATTCCCAGGGAGAGGCGCTCAAAGTACTTTCGAACTAATGAAATGAACAACAAAACATTAATGCTATGAAAACAAATGAAGAAATCCGAAAGGACGTAATGGACGAGATCAAATCGAATCCGGAACTGTTTGGCATCGCTACCGAGATCGGTGTGGCCACAAAAGATGGTATCGTTACACTTTCCGGCGCAGTTAACTCGTACCGCAGGAAAGTTGCAGCCGAAGAGTCAGCACAAAAGGTACGGGGTGTAAAGATCGTTGCCTCTGACATCGAGGTAAGAATTCCGGGAGCTTTGAAAAAGACCGACACCGAAATTGCCGAAGCTGTGAAACAGGCTCTCAGGTGGAACAGTGCTGTCGACCAGGACAAAATTGAAGTAAAAGTTGATGATGGCTGGGTGTACCTGAGCGGCGTGGTGAACTGGGTTTTCGAGAAAGACTCTGCTCAAAGGGGCATCGAATGGCTTTCCGGGATCAAGGGTGTTATCAATAACATCAAGCTCGCTGCCAAAAAGATCGACACCAAAGATCTGAAGACCAGGATCAGCGCAGCCTTTCACCGTAACGCGGCGATTGATGCCAATGCGCTTCGTATTGAAGTGTCGGATCACACCGTTACGCTGCGAGGTACAGTCGGATCGTGGTCTGAGAAAAACGAAGCCGAGCGCGTTGCATGGTCGTATCCAGGCGTCGAAAAAGTGGACAACAGGATCGACATCCAAGTCGAAATGTTTGCATAGGCTAATGATTACCACGATGACTCCACGGCTTTTTATCTTTCTGTTGATCTCCTTGTTCGGTATCACACGGCAATCTACCGGGCAGTCATATGTTGGCGGAGCAGGGATGGTGAATGCGGGTTATATGTATACACCTGGCCTTTCATCATCCCTCAACTCCATTCCCGCCACATCCGCAAATTTCAAAAACGGGTATGCAACAATTGGAGCAGAGATCAATTATCGGCGAGACAAAAACGTCATTGTCCTCTCCGGTTATATAGGCACCCAGGAAGCACAGTTTCTACACGACCAATACCTTGAACCATTTATTTCGAAAGCTCATGTTGGCTTTGGCCGGATGGTCTATCAAAGTAAGTCGATATCAATTTACCCCGTACTCGCCGCGGGTGCAATCCAGTCTTCATTAATCTACCATCGGGCCCAGGATTCTGACCCTCACTCAGTGATGACTTCGCCTTCAATGGCGATCGGCGTCCATTTCGACTATCTTCTTAACCATGAAACAATCAACGAAAGTTATTTCAACGCAGCAATGATAAGCATACGAGCAGGTTACACGACCGGATTCTCTTCCGCCAGGTTGCAAGGCTGGACTTTGACTGTTTCGTTCGGTGGTATTGCATTCCTGAAAAAACTCTCTCCGGAAAAATATGAAACGCATTCTCGTTCCTTTTGACTTCTCACCTCAATCGATCGAGGCCTTAAAGTTTGCGACGACACTCGCCACAAAAGAAGAGGCCGACATTTTCCTCATCCACGCGATCGAATTCCCTGCCATCATCAATTCGTCGGTCGCGCTGGAGTACGAGCGCAAGTACGTGGAGGTTCACCGGGCCAGGGCAATTAAGAGTATGAACAAAATTGCCGATCGGCTGGCTAAAAGAATCAACGTCGAAAAATTGATCGACTTTGGCGGCCCTCTTCCAGCAATCGAACAAGCAATAAAAAATGCGCAAGCCGACACAGTGGTAATGGGCACCCAGGGTGCGTCGGGTCTCAAGGAGCTAACGGTCGGATCCAATACACAGAAAGTCGTGCGAAGGAGTTCCGTGCCGGTCATTGCTATTCGAAAGTCAGTGAAGGAAATCAATAATATTATAATGCCTGTTCCACCCGAAGGTGACGTCGAAAAAGAAATAGTGGAATCAATAAAAAGATTGCAACAATTGTTCAACGCGCAGTTGCATATTGTCTTTGTCAATACGCCGCTCGAGTTTGGAAAAGATATCCTTGTTAAGCCTGCATTAGAAGCCTTCGCACGGCGGCACCACCTAGAAAATTTCACGCTCAACATTTTCAATGATGTAACGCAGGCCGAAGGCATCATGAATTTTACAAAGAACCTGGAAAAGCCGATGGTAGCAATGGGAACACACGGGCGACGCGGCATCAGTCATCTTGCAAATGGAAGCGTAACGGAAGATGTCTTGAACCACATCAATTGTCCTGTCGCAACCTTCAGGATAAAAAATAAATAGGCCATGCAGTACCTTATCTCGCTGCTGGTCTCAATCGCTATTGGGTTAATCATCGGACTCGAACGTGAGTTCAGGTTAGTATCTCAAAAGGATCGCTTTGCGGGCATTCGAACTTTTCCCCTGGTAGCAATACTTGGGTCTGTCACCGGCATCCTGGCTAAGAACACTGTCTTGTGGGTATTGCCTGTGATTGCAGCATCCATAGTAATATTTTCAGCAGTAACGTATTATGTTCGATCATCTGCGGGGCATCCCGGTATTACCACCGAAATAGCGCTCATAATAACATTCATTCTTGGGTCCATGTGCGCATTAAGCCTTATCAGGGAAGCTCTCGCCGCCGCTGTTCTGACAACTGCATTTCTATCATTGAAAAATATTTTCCATTCTTTCGTATCGAGAATAACACAGGAGGAATTATTCGCTTTTATAAAATTCACTGTACTCTCAATGGTCCTTCTGCCGTTTCTGCCCAACGAAGGATACGGACCGGGTAACGTGCTCAATCCGAGAGACATTTGCATGGTCGTCGTCGTGATAAGTATGTTGAGCTTCGCGAGTTACCTGGTAATGAAGTTTGCCGGCGCCAGCAAGGGTATCATGTTGTCATCAATTTTCGGGGGGCTGGTTTCGAGTACCGCGGTAACATTGATCTTCTCTTCGAGGACTCAATCACCTGACTCACCGAAAAGTATGTACGCGGCAGGTATTATTGCTGCGTCATCTATCATGCCGCTGCGTATCGCATTGGTAACATTCATTTTTACGACCTCACTATTCTCAAAGATCATCTTGCCCGTGGCGATAATGGCAATTACAGGAGCGATCGCGTCTTGGTATGTCCTCAAGGATCAAAATAAGGAAAACGCAAAACCTGAACTGAAGCTCGGCAACCCTTTGGATCTGTCGAACGCTTTCATTTCAACAGTCATTTACGTTGGCGTTCTTGTTTTAGTTTATTATTCAAAGATCTGGTTTGGGGAGCGTGGCCTTGTCATCTCCGGGATCCTGTCGGGGTTGGCGGACGTCGACGCAATCGCTATTGCTCTTTCGGATGTTGTTGGAAAAGTACCTGAAATGCTGCCTGCTTATATACTCCTCGCCGCAATGATCAGCAATACTATCCTGAAGATCATACTCGCGTTCGTCAGATCACACATGTCCATCCGAAGGAAGGTCGTTACCGGTCTCGGATTTATTGCAGCTTCAGCTTCAATCTATCTAGCAGTACTCCTTCTAATGAACATCTCATAACCGACAGGTCCATATCGGGCAACTGACATGGTTAACAAGATCCTCGGCAACGCTGCCGGCGAACAGGTGAGCCAATCCGCGGCGTCCATGCGTGCCGAGGGCAATCATATCGGCATGGATCTTGTCGGCAAAACTCACGATGCCTTGTTCCTCATTTGCGTCATACATTACATTGAACGTACAATTTTTAAGGCCGTACTTTCGCGCAAAATCGCCTAGTTCCGATTCCTCAAACTTGACACGATTCATATTAGTAGGAATGTTAACACTCAGTACATGCAACGTAGCATCTAACATCTCCTGCAACGCCTTCAGCCTTTCGATAAAAGTAGTGTCTTTGATCTTGAGAGTTGTTGGAAATACTATATTCCTGATCGACGAAAGGTTGACCATTTTTCGTATTGCAAAAACAGGCACCTTCGAGAAACGGACAATCTTCTCTGTGTTGGATCCAACCAGGTATTCGTCCAGGCCCGTCGAACCCTTCGTGCCCATCACCACCATGTCTATTTCCTCCCTTTCAATAAACTTAATGATTGTATCTGTAACCGGGCCTTCCTCTATCCGGAAGGTGATCTCAGACTGACGCCCATGTTCACTCTTCATTTTATTGAACATGTCCCTGTTTTCAGTTTCCAGTTGCTTCCAGACTTCGGGATTGAGATAAGCCGGCGGTGCTGTAGAGTACGCCTCATACATGAAAGGAATATCGATCACCTTTAGCACATAGACTTCTGCGTCCGTCTTCTTTGCCAGGTCGAGTGCAAAGGTGTATGCTTGCTTTGAAGTATAAGAAAAGTCACAGGGAACAAGGATCTTTTTCATGGCCTTTTTTCTGAAAGATGCAGGAACGACTTGCGATCGTCCCTGATTTCAGTCAAGACCATGAATGAGATTTGTCATTTAATCGAAAATGTCCCGAGATTTGAGAGCGACGGTAAACGTAGTGCCCAGTCCCGCTTTACTGACAAAAGATACCTTGCCACCCATCAATTCAACATATCGCTTCACGATGGTAAGACCCAGGCCCGTCCCTTGAATGCTTCCGGTATTCTTGGCCCTGAAAAATTTGCTAAAAAGAAATTTCTGTTCCTCCTCAGGAATCCCAATACCATTGTCTTGAATTGTGGTCAGTATGTTTCCGTCATTAATTCCCAGGCTAACTTTTATAAGGGATTCCTGTGGTGAGTACTTGATCGCGTTGGAAAGCAAGTTCACAAGAACATAACGAAATTTACTTTGATCCAATGAAACCTTAGGATCACCCTCGTGGGTCAATAATACTTCTTGTCCTTTCTTTCGGACAACCCTGAGCTCGTCGATTATCTCCTTCACAAATTCAAGCAAGTTGAACGTCCTGGTCTCGACTTCCACCTTACCCTGTTCAAGCTTGTCAAGTGAAAGAAAATCATTCAAGATCGTCGTAAGGTTTGTCACTGAACTCCGGATCCTGTTAAGATGTTTTTGAACTCTCTCGTCTGAATTGGCGGTACTGTATTGTTCGATCAGGGTTACGCTCGACAACACAACGCTTAACGGCGTTCGAAATTCGTGAGAAGCGATAGATACGAAGCGTGACTTAAGCTCGCTCATTTCCCGTTCACGACTGAGTGCTTCGGACAATTCGTTGGTCTTCGTCTTCACAAGCTCCTCTAACTCATCATTGATCATTCTTTGATCATGGAT
>DASRSO010000175.1:0-7398 GCA_035656375.1 Cyclobacteriaceae bacterium
TGCTGTACCTGATCGATGCCTGTCAATCAATTGGCCAAACGGAATTGGACGTTAATGTCCTGCACTGCGATTTCCTTAGCGTAACATCACGAAAATTCCTGCGCGGGCCCCGAGGTGCTGGATTCCTTTATATTTCAGACCGCGCCCTTGACGAGGGACTTGAACCCCTTTTTATAGACATGCGCGGTGCAGATTGGGTAATGCCAGACGTTTATGTCCCGAGGGCAGATGCCAAACGCTTTGAAGATTGGGAATTCGCTTACTCCCTCTTGCTCGGCACGGCAGCTGCCATCGAATATCTCGACAGACTGGACATTCATAAAGTTGAAAAGCAAATAAGGTTTCTTGCCGATTATCTCCGCAGTGGACTGGGGCAAATTGACGGAATCAATACCTATGACTTAGGGGCCTCCCCTGGGGGCTTGGTAACTTTCCACCTGCGCGGCCACGAACCCGAACCGTTAAAGGAGCTTTTCCGCGCAAGGCAAATTAACGTCGTTACAAGCTATCGGAATTTTGCGGTCATAGATTATGATTATAAAAAAGTACCCTGGACGATTCGGGTATCCCCACATTACTTCAATACCATCGAAGAATTAGATTACTTTTTGGAAGTAACTTCAGAAATTGCCAATTCGAAGGAGAAACGATAATCACCAGGTCTTGGAGAAGGGATATCTTCTCCAAAATGAATGGACAAAAAGCTTATTCGAAAGAATCGGAACTCATTATCGTTTATCCGGGTACAGGCTCAGCGTCTCGCGATAACTCCAGAATTCAGAACTTGAAGCAGCCACTGCCGCAATGTAGTTTGCCTTCATCGTTTTAGGCCAATTTTCTTGTCGAAACAAATCAATGCAAACATCCATGGAAGCTATGCTGTCCATGCATATTAAAAGGTGGTATTCCTCCACACCTCCACCCGAGGCAGTCCTCATCCACACCGCTTGGATAGCGCCCGCATGTAGCTTAGCCAAGAGTTTAAACTCCCTGAGATAATCTGAGAACACGGTTTCCCTTCCCGGCAGCAATTCAAACGTGAAAACTTGCAGATATTTGCTTTTATACCATTCGCGGCCAAAGGAACTGAATTCGTCAAGCAATACCTGATAACTTCCCGAAGAGAATTCAACATAGGGTGTCCAGTGGATCTTGTTAAAGCGAGCATTCTCTGCCCCATTTACTTTCCATGAATCAAAGTCGCTCCATTTGTGATCCGGCGTAGCGTCAATAAATCTTCCCCTCCGCTCCCCATTCATAACGAACCACCCTACCCACGCCCAATCGTCTCCTTTTGACTTGTGCCACTCGAGATCCCGTTGGTAGCCCGCCAAGAACTCATCCTCCATCCCATTTTTCAACACGTACTCATAAAATGCATACACACGCGCCGTTGTTTGCGCATAACCCCAGGTAATGGCGCAAGCCCAGAACATCACGAAAACGAACGATTTCATACCCCAATGATCCACTTCATTGCACAAATTTGATCAATGGAAATATGAAACGTTTTCACCTATATTATTAACCTTTCTCATCCGTTTATTCCTGTTCAAGCTCACGGATGAACTAATTGAAAACGTCCACGTGCAAATTGAGGCATGCAGCCAGAAAGAACGCCGCACAATAACTTGGCGGCGGCATATACAAAAACACATTACGATCATATGCTTGCCAATAACTTTTCTGTCAGCCTAAATCGCATTAACTTCATTAATGATTTTCGCCGACCACACCGTAATTCTGTATTTTTAAATCAACGATTGCTTTTAATATTAATGACACCCGAATTCAACCTTATGACAGATAAAGAGGTTATTTTGGCAGAAATCACAAAATTCATAGAGAGCTACAATACACAAGATCTCGATAGTTTAGCAGACTGCTACAGTGACTCACTCATAAAATTCCGAAACAACAGTGCTCCAGAGACCAAATCCGAAGTCCTGAACAGAATTGCCCATTTATGGACGTCAAAATCAGCAACGCTGAATGTAACGGTGGATGAACTTATTGTAGATCAGAACCTCGCGGTTGCTAGTGGAACGCTCATGCTAACAATTGCTTCAATCGGTTCACAACAACGCCATACTGAAATGCGAAGGTACATGGAAGTTTGGCGAAGGGAGAACGACAAGTGGATGGTGTTCAGAACCATGGATAACCAACCCAACAGTTAATCCCTAATCAAGCCACACCCTTCAAGGTCAACCAAGCGTTTTGAAACATTACTTTTCTGCCTCGATCCGTGACTCGGGATAAATATCGGCATCAAGACCCCAGATTGATCTCCATTTAGAGTCTTGGCCTTTCTTGCAGATCTCTAAATAACGCAACTTTTGCTCAGCACTGTCCCTCTTTAAAATAATATCTCCTCGCACAAATGCATGTGTACCTGAAATGATAATCTCGGCGGGAACGACTCTTAGGGTATAAAGGTTCTGATCGAGAATTCTTTGGTAAAGTTGCCTGCGTTCTGATTTAGTCTGTCTGGGCTCAGGCAAGTTTATATCGACATAATCGTCGGCATAAAATTCCATTATCTGATCAATGTTCCTTGCATTAAAACCATCCTCAAACTGCTGTGTTTGCTTTTTTATCTCATCGACCGCTGCTTGATCATTGTCAGTCTCCGGCTTCGAACATCCGATCACACATTCGACAAGCAGGACCGCAAAAAATTGCAATCGCGATACGGGAACTCGGTAAAAAGTCATAAAAGGACAATTGAAATTCGACAAATATTCTCCGATGTACTCAAAATCTTAACCTAAGTGTGCCATTGGTAAGTGAAAAAAAATAATCAAACACATGAATACTTCTGAGCGAAATAGTAATGAGTTCATGGCAAATCATTGGGAAGATGGTTTTTATTTTGCATCTGCCTAATCATTCCAAGGCTAAAAAAATCTATGAACAAATTGCATTATTTAATGCTTTATTGGCTGGTGACCTGTCTATGTTCATTAGGCGCAGTTACCGGGTCATCGGCGCATTTCGACTACCTCACGATCCCGGCGCAGGAAGAAGCAGATTCTATCGATGTAAAGTTCTATGACATCCGGCTCAACATCGATATTCCCAATAAAGCCATTCAGGGGGCGGTTACCATCAAAGCTGCAGCTGTCAAGCCTAATTTGAAGTCAATTACTTTGGATTTAACCAGTGAAATGAAAATTGAATCGGCCACAATTGAAGGCCGCTCATTGAATTTCACTCACGCCAACGATAAACTCCGTATTGATTTGGAAGCACCATATCAAGTAGGTCAAATATTCGACTTGCTTATCCGCTATGGTGGCAACAAATATGGATGGCCCGGAAGCGGCTTTTCTTTCTCAACCCACAGATCGACACGGATGGTGGCAAGTTTTGGTCTCCAGTATACCGCGCGCCAATGGTGGCCATGTAAAGATGTACCTGGCGACAAGGCCGACTCGGCAACAATACATCTAACAATTCCCAAAAATCTAACTGGAGTGTCAAACGGCACGCTCGTGAGTGAAGTGATCAATGCCAATGAAACAAAAACGGCGACATGGAAAATCCATCATCCAGTTTACCCCGACGTCATCTCTATTGCGGCAACCAACTATGTCAAATTTGTCCTCCCCTACAAGCATTCAGAGTCTCATACAATGGACATGGAGTTTTATGTGTATCCCGAGGATCTGGAAAAAGCCAAAGAAGATTTCTCTGTATTGCCCAAGATTATGAGATTCTATGCCTCAAGATTTGGCGAGTATCCCTTCGTCGATGAGAAATATGGGATCGCCGAGATTGAAGGATCTTACAAAGAGCACCAAACAATCCCCAGCTATTCTTCCCGATATATTACCGGAACACACAGAAACGATAGCCTCCTCGGCCATGAACTTGCCCATCAGTGGTTTGGCAATATGATCTCCGTCAAAAACTGGTCACACATTTGGCTCAACGAGGGTTTCTCTAATTACGCATTTTGGCTTTGGCGCGAATTCAACGAAGGACCGGCTGGCTACCAGAAAGCCGTCAATGCAGCAATGGAAATGGAGTACGTCGGACCAATTTACATAACTGAAGCACACGACCTTGACAAACTGCTTACCCGAACAACTTATGTCAAAAGCGCATTTGTCCTTCACATGTTACGCCACGTTCTTGGAGAAGAAACATTCTATAATGCCGTATCAACTTATATCTCAACGTTTGCATTCAAGAATGTCACAACTGAAGATTTTCAGAAAATATGTGAGGAGAAATCAGGAAAAAAACTGCAGTGGTTTTTCAAAGAATGGATTTACGGTGAAGGCCGCCCTGACTACCGTCTAAGTTGGCATCAAAAGGGAGGCAATCTGAACGTGGAAGTTTCTCAGGTGCAAGACAAACTATTTGAAATGCCTGTGGATATAAGTGTTATCACAAGCACAGGAAAAGATACCTTTACAGTGTCAAATAAAGATCGGGTACAGTCATACAAATTCGCAATTAAAAACCCCGTAATTGACGTACAACTTGATCCGGAAAACTGGATACTCAAAAAACGCTAAAGGCACCAAATAATCTTGATCAAAATTAAGGGGACGTGCTTATCTGTTGCAATGAAAACCCACTCCGTCAACTTTCTTTTTGTGGACATTCATAAGAAGTCGTCATAACAATCATGAGGAAGTCTCATGACAGCGATACTGTCAACATTTTCTTCAGCAGCGTAGTATTTATGTATAATTGCGAATTCATAGTGTCTCTTTTGATTATTCCGGGGTGTTTGACCCACCGATTCCGGTAACTATTTCACCCACCCCGTGGGCGAAGAGATTTGATGATTCAAAGCTATTGTTTTTCTGAAGACTTCTTCACTGACTTTTTTCTAAGGGACTCACCCTTGAGTTCGAAGCGATGTGCGTTGGCAAAGAGTCGGTCCATGATTGCGTCGGCCAAGGTTGGTTCACCAATGTAATCGTGCCATTTAGCGATGGGTAGCTGAGAGGCAATCATCACGGACTTTTTTGCGTAGCGATCTTCGAGGATTTGCAGCAGGGCAAGGCGAGTGTTCTGATCGAGCGGAGCCAGACCGAAGTCGTCCAGGATAAGCAACTTTACTTTCTCCAGTTGGTTGAGCAGCTTGACAAAAGACCCATCGAGCTTGGCCACCATGATTTTTTCAGTGAAGCGGTTCAGGTTAAGATAAAGTGTCTTGTATCCCATGACACAGGCTTGGTGTCCAAGTGCGCAAGCCAGGAAGCTCTTACCAGCTCCGGTGGCGCCACTTACCAGGATGTTTTCAGCGCGGTCAATGAAAGAGCAATCAGCCATCTGTGCGATCTGATCTTTTGACAGATTGCGCTCCTTGCCGAAGGACAGTTCTTCCAATGATGAGGCGAAGCGTAGCTTGCTAAGCTTGAGGAATAACTGAGTCTTGTACTGAGTCCTGTTTTGTTTTTCGGCATCGGCAAGTTGAGCGATTAGCATGTGATTTTCCGGATGCTGATGAGATGGTAATTGCAAAACGGATTCATAGCTGCGAGCCATACCATCCAGGCGCAGATCCCGAAGTTGTTGTAAGGTTGCTGTGGTGTTCATGTTTGTATTGGATTAGTTTATTGATAAGTCTTAGGCCCTCGTATCTGTTCATGGGGCGGTGTGAACAGCTCTGGATCAGAAGAATTCCTATCCAGATGTTTCTTCAAGATGTTTGCCACCATACCATAGCTGACCAGCGGTGCATCCTTGATGCGCAAGCAAGCTGCCTCCAATCGCTGGTGACCGTACTGGTTGCCAAGTCGCAAAATACCAAGACAGCTATTGTAGGTCTGCTCGTAGAAGTAGCGCGATTGTAGGACTCGCTGGATGACGGCCAGGGTGCCCTTGCCTATACGCGAAGCCTGCTGCTCAAAGTATTCTCCATTCCATCCTTTCTGGCGGGCGTAGTGGCGATGCTTTTCCGGCATATGCTCAGACAGTGTCGTATACCCATTCTTCTGATAGCTCCTTTTATGCACTGCCACTCTTGCCAGGCCATCGTAGATCTCCACCGCCTCTACCGTGTAGATGATCTTTAATCGCTTGCCGATCAAGGCATAAGGAACGCTGTATTGGTGACGATCTTCACCCAGGATGACATGGTAGTTGCGTTGAACCTTGCCTTCTGTGAGCTTACGGATCAAATAAACAGATGATGGAAGCGGCTTGAGCAGTGGGAGCTCAAAGTCATTGAATTGCCGCAAGCGATTCGTTGGCTTTGCCTGATAAGGCTGTTGATTGAACAGATCGACCTGTTTTCTGATCGCTGCATTGAGCTGTTCGATGCTGTAGAATATCTGATTGCGCAAGGGAGCATAGATATTTTTGTAAGCCAGGTCGACAGCTTTTTCCACGCTTGCTTTATCTCGTGGCTTACGCACACGTGCCGTCAGGATTGTTGTTCCATAGTGAGCAGCCATAAATTCCATGGCCTCCGTGAAGGTAGGCTCATACCGGTTAGCTCTCGTGACAGCCACCTTCATGTTGTCGCACTTGATGCTCATGGGAACCCCTCCCAGATAGGTAAGAGCTTGTGCCATCCCACTGATAAACTCTTCCTGTCGTTGCGAACGAAGAGCTTGTACATAGATCAGATGACTGTATGGCATCACACAAACCAGCACCTCGCATTCAATGCACTCGCCCGTGGAACGATCGATATAACTCATTTTGCCTCCTGCAAAATCAACCTGCATCTGCTCGGCAGGCCGATGGATGAGATGCATCACAGCTTGATCCCGTTTCAAGTACCGCTCCAGGTGCTCGCAGAACTGTGAGTAGCTGTAGCCATCGGGATGATCAACCCGGTATTCCTGCCAGAGAAGTTGACGCGTTACTCCCCGACGGCTCAGTTCTGATTTGTAATACTCCATCCTTTGCTCTACGACATTGAAGCGATCCTGAATAACTCTTCCACCGGCATTCTTTTCCTCTGGATTGGATTGTACTAAACCCAGCAGAACGTACTCTTCCAATCCGAGCAGCTCCTGGAAGGATCGCCCCTGTTGCTGAAGTCGTCTTAGATAGTCACGAATGGTATTGCGGCTGACGCCCGAGAGTCGCTCAATCTGGCGGATGCTGTGACCTTGAAGGTGAAACTCGATGACTCTTTTAATCTGATGCATACGTAATGGTTGTGGCATAGCTTGAAGGTTAAAAACCTTCTAAGCAGGTGCCTGTTTGCATCAAATCCCAACGCCCGGAGGTGGGTCAAACAGTTACCGGAATTTTGACCGATCCCGGACAGGGGTGGGTCAAACGGTTGCCGGAATTTTGACCGACTCCGGACAAGGGGTGGGTGAAACGGTTACCGGAACAAGTGGGTGAAACGGTTGCCGGAATCCCTGGGTGAAAGGGTTACCGGAATAGTGGGTCAAAGGTGTCCGGAATATTCAT
>DASRSO010000176.1:0-21139 GCA_035656375.1 Cyclobacteriaceae bacterium
ATACGGATCAGATCATAAAAGAACAGGTGTTCCCGGATTTCGAATTCAAGATCCTGCCGGCAAGCTGTGGTGACAACAACGGTTTTGCTTCGCTGGTAATGGCAAGCAACGTACCGATCTCCACGATCGAGTGGAATGCGAACGGTGCGCTTGTAGCCGGACCGAACCTGGAGAACATCGGTGCGGGTACATACATAGTGAAAGTTACTTCCGAGCTTGGATGTGAAACCGAAAAGGAGCTTACTGTTGGAACAGAGATAAGACCATACAATGGTGTCTCACGTAACGGTGACGGACGTAATGAGATCTTCAACATCAGTTGTATCGAAAATTTCCCGGGCAACCTTGTAAAGATCTACAACCGCGCTGGTACGCTGGTTTATGAGGGAGAAGGATATAACAACGTCGACATTTATTTTGATGGTAAGTCGAACCGTGGTGTTAGCCCGATGGGTATTCAGTTGCCCGACGGTACGTACTACTACGTGATCGACAAACGTGATGGATCGAAACCATTGGCCGGATATCTTGAACTTGTTAAGTAATTCACCGAACCCCAGTGAACTAGCTATGCGACTTTTTATTCGAATACTATTTTTAGGGATAGTTATATTGCTGGCGCCTGGAGCCCGGGCCCAGCAATATCCCGTATTCACACAGTATTACTTTAATGAATTGGTGATCAATCCTGCCTTCGCAGGAAATCACATACAGCTGAGCATGACGGCGCTGTACCGCAACCAGTGGGTTAACCTTCCAGGCGCCCCAAGAACGTTTTCGTTCACAAGTCACTCATCGTTCATGAACAGCAGAATGGGCCTGGGACTGATGGTGAATCATGACGAGATAGGCAGCTACAAGAACGAGCACGTCTACGGAAGCTATGCCTATCGGCTACGTTTTCCTCATGCTACTCTTGCGATGGGATTACAGGCAGGCTTCAACATTGTGGGCGCCGATTTCAGTAACCTGGATCTCCTTAACCCGGATGATGCATCATTTGCCCCGTTCAATAAGCTGAAGCCTAATGTTGGGGGTGGTATAATGTTCAGCAAGAAGCACTGGTTCGTCGGATTTTCAGTGCCCTTCATTATCAACAGTGCAGTGGCGTCGGGGTCGTTCGAGGGTATCCTTAACGAGATCCGGCAGAAACGTTATTACTTCCTGCGTGGTGGTACGATATTCCCGTTTGCAGGTTTAAAAGATGTGCAGGTAAACCCATCTATCCTGGTGCGGTCGCAAGAAGGACAGCCTGTGAGTTTGGATTTGAACGCGGCGCTGATCTTTTATGAGGTGTTCAGTATAGGCGCTTCGGTACGAAGTGGTGACTCGTTTATTACGTTTATTGACCTGAAGTTGAGTGAGAGTTTTCACTTCGCGTACTCGTACGACTGGACGGCGTCGAATTTGAATAAGTTCTCTAATGGCTCGCACGAGTTTATGTTGAATTACAGGACGAGGATCAGGGGAATACATCATAATGCGGAGTGTCCGGATTATTATAGGTACAGGGAGTAGGAAGGTCGTGCGGGTTTATGTATTCGATCTCACCGTTTCTTGAGATGACGAGGTTGTCATGTGACTTTTTGTAGTCTTCAATTAACTTTTTGTGGGCTGCCACGATGCCGGCAACGATGCGACGATGTAGGTTGTCAGCCTTTAAGTTTGTATACATTGTAGTGATACATTATTTGATCCCAAATTTCCTGGTGTAATACTATAAAGCCAAACGCCATTTGCTCCACGGGCCACAACTTCCGGAGCGAGCCGGTATTATCGACGAGCGTCCAGTAGTCGCATAATTTAGTATAGGTTTCAAAGAAGTTTACGACCCCTCTCCCGTGTCTTCTGCGCACATCCTCGCTATACATCTCTTGCTGCAGGTATTAAAGACTTTTCAGTAGAAACAACATTGTCCGGTCACGTATATGAAGGCATTATTAATGAATGTCACCACGTTGGCACGTCGTTTACGTTACGGCCACAAAGATTATCTCACCTCATCAGGCTGCCAAAAAATACTCTCCCAGAAAACCTTCCCATTTTTAAAACTTTTTTTGACCGTTACGAATCTTTGGCAAGTGTCCGGTTTGCTGCGAACACCGTCCGCTTTCAGGATTCACCAATTGTCATGACAACATTTTACAATTCATTACTCTTCGATTACATCTATTCTTCCGCTTCGTCAGTATACATCAAAAAGTTTAGAACAATTTTTGAAACCATTCCAGACATTCAAAGTAATACCCATCATGAAACTGAAACTCAACCTTATCCTCGGCGCTCTCTGCCTCACAGCAGCTGCAGTCAGCGTTCAAGCACAAGTAACAAACGACAAAGGTGAAGCCGTCAAAGTAAAGGGAACACCCTACCTCGACGAAACCTATGTTGACGGAACCATCCTCTTCGCTAACAACGACCGCAAAGCGCCCATCCGCTACAATGCTTACAAAGACGTCATCGAATTCCAGATAGATGGACAGGCACGCGCCCTCGACGCAGGCAGCACCGTCAAACGTGTGAGCTTCGGCGATAACATATTCGTTGTCGAAAAATACAAGGACGATAAAGACGTAACCAGGTATGGCTACTTCACCCTGCTCGATAGCGGTAAGGCATCTCTTTTCTCCAAGAAGGTTATGAAGTTCACCCCCGGCATGAAAGGACGTGCTCTCGATGGTGGCGATCAGCCCGCTGAATTCCGCCGCGCTCCCGATACATTCTACTTCAAACTTGCCAGCGGTGAAATGACAGAGATCAGCAGCATCAAGTCGATGATTGCAGCATTCCCCGACAAAAAAGACGAGCTGAATGCCTTTGCAAAGAAGGAAAAGATCTCCCCCCGCGACGGAGAAGAGCTTAAGAAACTAATAGAATATTATAACTCACTTTGAAGGTCACAGGAGTGATTTAACCTCCTCGATAATTTCCCTGGTAAGGTTATAGAACTCTTTGTGAATGTTGAATGGAGGACTCCCCTGGGAGTCCTTTTTCGTATAGCTGCCATCCTCGTGCATGATGTAGCTGTTCACGTTGTCTCTCAGGTTATACCTGAGGATGTTCATCGCCTGCTTCTTCAGGATATCCTGCTCAAGCATAAACAACGACTCAATGCGACGATCGAAGCTTCGAACCATCGCATCGGCGCTGCCGATGTAAACTTTATGATTATTGTTATTATGGAAATAGTAGATCCTCGCGTGCTCGAGATACTCTCCCACGATCGAATACACCTGGATGTTTTCGCTCAATCCCTTCCGCTGTGGACGCAGGCAACACATGCCCCTTATGATCAAACTGATCTTCACCCCTGCCTGTGACGCTTCGTAAAGAGCATCTATAAACTCTTTGTCTTGCAGTGAGTTCATCTTGATCACGATACTTGCCGGTAATCCATTGCGTGCATTCTCGGCTTCCCTCCGCACCAGGTTACACAACTGTATCCTCATGTCGCGTGGCGACGTGATGAGGTTGCGATAAGCAAACGGCTGCGAATGGCCAGTAATTACATTGAAGAAGTCGGAAACGTCGTTTGCATAGATCTCCTTCGTGGTCAACAGACCAACGTCGGTGTACACGCGGGCCGTAGCCTCGTTGTAGTTACCACTCGACAGGTGTACATAACGATACACCCTGTCGTCGTCTTCCTTACGGACGATCAGCAACAGTTTCGTGTGGGTCTTCAGGCTTCCAACACCGTAGATCACAAAACAGCCTGCTTTCTGAAGCTTCTGTCCCTCCCGAAGGTTGTTCTCCTCATCGAAACGCGCTTTCACTTCGAATAAGACCGACACGTGCTTGCCCGTCTCGGCAGCCTTCAGCAACGCAGCCACGATACGCGAATCCTTAGCCACGCGATAGATCGTGATCTTGATCGACAGCACTTTTGGATCATCCGCAGCCTTCTCCAACAACTCGATCACCGGGTCCATCGAATCATATGGGTGGTGCAACAGGATGTCCTGTTTCTTCAACAGTTCAAACAGATTGTGCTCGGCATTCTCCGGGTAAGTAACCGGCTTGCGCGGCGGACGAAGCGGAGAACGTTTGTCCTTGAAGTTCTTATGGTTGATTACCTGCAACAGTCCTGTAAAGTCGACCAGGCTGTCTTTGGGAATTGAAATGATGTTCAGATCGTCGATGTCCCACTGGATCTTGAGAACACGAAGGATCCACGGATCTGCGTTCTCTTCCACGTCGACCCTTACCACCCTTCCTGTGCGGCGGGTCTGCAGCTTGCGCTTAAGCTCCTCCAGGAAGTTCGATTCAATATCTTCACTCTCTTCGAGTGTGAAATCACCATTTCTATTAATACGGAACAGCGTCACGCTCTTGATCTCCACGTTACGGAACAAGTGATGGATGTTGTTCCGTATGATCTCTTCGATCGGGATGAAGTAGGTCATGTTGCCCACCACCAGCTCGTAAAAGCGTGGAATGTTGCTGGGGACCTGTATAAATGAAGCCTTCTGCTGCGCCACCCCGTCGTGCATGAATGAAGTTACCACGCCAAGCAACAGGCGATTGTTCTTCAGGATCGGGAATGCATGGTACGTGTCGAATAACATCGGCGTAAGCATGGGATACACCGTCTTCACGAAATAGGTGTTAACTATCGTAGCCAGCTCGGGCGAAAGGCTGTGGTACGACTTGATCTCAAACGAATTGTCGTTGAACAACGGCTTCAGTTGATTGAGATAGATGTCGTGCTGCGCAGCAACAAACTTTTTAACGTCGGAAAGCAGCAACTGGCGGAAAGGTTCTTCCCGGAGAGTGCTGTAGTCGTAACGTTCTTTATTGAAATCGAGATAATTGTACAACGAGCCGAGGCGAATCGTACAAAACTCGTCGAGATTCGATGAAGTAATGGAGAGGAACCTCATGCGGTCGAAGATCATTCGATTCACATTCAGCGCCTGGTCGAGCACGCGATAGTTGAACTGGATCCAACTAAGATCGCGACTCACGTAGTTACTGCGAAACACTTCCTCACGAAGCGTATCGGGCGAGATAACCTCTGTTGATGTACTACTGGTAAGTTCCATTAACGTAAAAATACGGGCTCGCGCTAGATGCCTGTCCCGTCGTGTATGAAGTTGCTATTAAATATCGCTTAAATATCTACACGTGCATACTTCGCATTCTTCTCGATGAAATCACGTCTTGGGCCAACTTCATCGCCCATGAGCATCGAGAAAAGTACGTCGGCTTCGGCAGCAGATTCGATAGTAACCTGCTTCAATGTGCGGTGCTGGGGATCCATGGTTGTGGTCCACAATTGCTCCGGGTTCATCTCACCTAACCCCTTGTATCTCTGCACGTTAACACTTTCTGTATTACCATCTTTTGCCATCTCACGAACACCCTGTTCACGCTGTTCTTCGGTCCAGCAGTAACGTTCGTCTTTACCTTTCTTCAACAAATAAAGCGGCGGCAATGCGATGTACACGTAGCCCTGTTCGATCAACTCACGCATATAGCGGAAGAAGAACGTCAGGATCAACGTACGGATGTGACTACCATCGACATCGGCATCGGTCATGATGATGACCTTGTAGTACCTGAGCTTATTCAGGTTGAGAGCCTTCTCTCCTTCCGATGTTCCAAATGAGACACCTAACGCGGTGATCATGTTCTTGATCTCCTCGTTCTCATAGATCTTATGTTCCTGGGCTTTCTCAACGTTAAGGATCTTTCCGCGCAATGGGAGGATTGCCTGGAAATTCCTGTCGCGACCCTGCTTGGCAGAACCGCCCGCAGAGTCACCCTCTACCAAATACAATTCACAAATCGACGGATCTGAGCTCGAACAGTCGGCAAGCTTACCGGGAAGTCCGGTACCAGTAAGAACGTTCTTGCGCTGAACCATCTCGCGTGCCTTTCGTGCAGCGATGCGGGCCTGGGCTGCAAGTATCACCTTGCTTACGATGAGTTTGGCTTCCTTCGGATTTTCTTCAAGGAAGTTCTGGAGCACCTCACCCACCGCCTGGTCGACAGCACCCATGGCTTCGGTATTACCGAGCTTGGTTTTAGTCTGACCTTCGAATTGAGGCTCGGCAACCTTCACGGAAACTACAGCTGTAAGGCCTTCGCGGAAGTCGTCGCCGCTCACTTCAACTTTAGCTTTTTCGAGCAGACCCGATTTATCGGCGTAGGCTTTCAAAGTACGGGTAAGCGCACGACGGAAGCCCGCAACGTGGGTACCACCCTCGTGTGTGTTGATATTGTTGACGTAAGAAACCAGGTTCTCGGCGTACGACGTATTGTAGCTCAACGCAACTTCTACCGGAACTTCAGATTTCTCGTTCACCACGTAGATCGGCTGAGGAATGAGTTTTTCTTTTGTTGAATCCAGGTACTCAACGAATTCTTTCAGGCCTCCTGCAGAGAAGAACACGTTGGATCGCGGCTCACCGTTTTCGTCGAGCTCACGAAAATCCTTTAGCTGAAGTTTTATACCCGCATTAAGGAACGCCAACTCGCGTAGACGGGCGGAGATCGTTTCGTAGTTATACTCGGTAACCTGGAAGATCGTACTGTCTGGCTTGAAATGGATGGTGGTCCCCGTTTTCTCTGAATCACCAATTACACGAACAGAATATCGTGGCACCCCGCGATCGTATTCCTGTTCGAACACCTTGCCGTCGCGGTAAACGGTAGCGTGCAGATATTCCGAAAGTGCGTTCACGCAGGTAACACCCACGCCGTGAAGACCGCCAGAAACCTTATATGTGTCCTTGTCGAACTTGCCACCTGCGTGAAGCACGGTGAGCACGACTTCGAGCGCCGAACGCTTCTCCTTTTCGTGCATTGCAGTTGGAATGCCACGACCGTTGTCGACAACTGTGACTGAATTATCGGCGTTTACGGTAACCATGATCTCGTCGCAGTAGCCTGCTACGGCCTCGTCGATCGAGTTGTCTACCACTTCCCAAACAAGGTGATGAAGGCCTTTTACACTAACGTCCCCGATGTACATAGCGGGTCGTTTACGAACCGCTTCCAACCCCTCCAGGACCGTTATATTGTTGGCCGAATAGTTAGCGTTTTTACCGTCTTTTTCAGATGCCATATTAGAGTGCTTGCAAACCGTCAAAAGTAAGGTTTTTTGCCTCTTTTACAGCACGTTAGACTAGAAATAAATGCGGATTTTTGTATCGGGAAGGCAGTTTTCGGGCTGGTGTTGGAATTCAATAACTAAAGATTTAGTTTTGGTTGTGCGCGTAAGAATTTTGGTCGTTTTGTTGCTCCTTTCGGGGCTCTCGGTACAGGCTCAATTGCCGGCTCAGCGACCTGTGTTTTCGAACAGGGCAGACTCGGCGGCGTACGCGGCGCTCGACGCCAAACTCAACGACAGATTTGGGCATGCGATCGGCAATGAAAAGCTTGTTGACAGCATTACGCTGGCGCGGAAAAATTTTCTGGATACCCATTCGTATCGCTGGAGATATACTTTCAGGCAGGATCCGGGGTTCACACCGTATCAATCATTGAAATCAATTAAGAACAAAGATTCCATCACGAGGATATCTATTGTCGGTGGATGGAGAACGAAACTTCCCGATAGCATTTACATGTACAAGAATCTCGAGGCGCTGGAATTGATCGACTTCAGGCTATCGAAGTTGCGGCTGAAGGGCTTGAAGAAGGTGAAGAGGGTGTCGATCAACAACAACTTCGCAAAGAAAAACTTAAAGCTTCCGAAGAGATCTTCCATATCCTGGTTGACCATTCGCGGCGATGAAACGGGAAAGCTGCCGAAGTCGTACGCCAACCTGCGCAAGCTGGCAATACTTAATCTTTCGAGGAACAACATGACCTCGTTCGATGAAGTTAAGATGCCGAAGGGAATAGCAAGGATCGATCTGAGCGTCAACAATCTTACAACGGTGCCGTCGTGGATGGGGAAATTGCAAAGTCTTAATTCGTTAAGCTTTAGCAATAACAGGATAGAACGAGTTGAGCCGGGTATTGAAAAGATAAAGGGCCTTGAAGAATTGTCATTTTACAGGAATAATCTCAGTGAGATACCATCGCATCTGTACTCGATGACGTCATTAAAAGTGGTCGATCTCTACTACAATCGCATTCCAAAAGTTTCGCCTGAGATTGCCCACTGGAAAAACGTGGAGATACTTTATCTCTCAAACAACGCATTGTATTCAATACCGGAGGAGATCGGCCAACTTACAAAGCTTCGTGAGCTTTACCTTCACCACAACAGGCTTAGCAATCTTCCGGTATCGATCGGTAACCTGCACGACGTGACGATCCTTCGGATCAATAACAACAACATGGTGGAATGGCCGGCGGGCTTGAGCCAGTTAACCCAGCTGGGAAACTTCGATTGCTCTTCAAATCAATTTGAGAGCATACCGATCACCGACCTGGATTTTCGGAACATGAAGATCCTTTCTCTTGGCGGCAATCCGTGGAGCGCGGAAGCACGGAAGAATATCGATCTGTGGGTGCGGGTGCTGCGCGACAACAATGTCGTTGTACACATCGATGCGCCCCGGAGAAAATCGAACTAATTACTTTCATTCATCAACACATCCCTTGCCTTCAGAAGCTCTTCCTTCTGTTTTTTTGAAACTTTGGGGAAGTGCATGTCGAGGCCTTTAAGTGTTTCTAAAATAACGTTGGCGACGGCAAGTCGCGCGTACCATTTATCGTCGGCGGGAATGACGTACCATGGCGCGTCGCTCAGTGATGTTTGTTCGAGAACATCTTCGTAAGCTTTTTGATATTCGTTCCAGTGACCACGTTCACTGAGGTCGCTCATAGAGAACTTCCAGTTCTTGGAGGGGTCGTCGATGCGTTCGAGGAAGCGTTTCTTTTGTTCCTTCCTGGATACGTGAAGGAAGAACTTGATGATCACCATTCCGTTGGAGGCGAGTGTTTTTTCGAAGCGACGTATCTGTTTGAAACGTTCGTCCCAGAACTTGTTGTTGATATCGTCGACGGAATCGACTTCTGGCAGAAGTTCTCCGAGAATGTATTCGGGATGAACACGGGTGACCAGCACGTTTTCGTAGTGTGACCGGTTATGGATGGCGATCTCGCCATGGGCGGGTAGGGCGATCATGTGCCGCCACAGGTATTGGTGATCGAGTTCGGTGCTATTAGGTGCTTTAAAGCTGTAAACTTTCACGCCCTGGGGATTGAAGCCGGACATGACGTGTTTGATAGCGCCGTCTTTTCCGGCAGCGTCCATGGCCTGGAAAAGGATGAGCACGCTGTGCCTGTTGTGGGCGTATAGCATCGATTGAATCTCCGCAAGTTCCTTCCGGCTTTTGTCGAGGAGTTGCGACGCTTCCTCCTTTTTGAGAGTCTTGCCGGTATAGCCGGTTGCGAAATCTTTGAGTTTCACTTTGGTACCTTCTCTTACAAGGAAGTCTTTCGCTTTTAGATCGCCTTTCATATCACTTCTAATGTTTTCCTAAGGTTTAATTTATTAAATTCTATCAATACCGTCCCAAATCAGTGTCGATATGAAAAAAATAACCGCAATTCTCGCAACTGTTTTTGTAGGCTTGATCACGTTTACTGCTGCCGCGCAGGACGACAAAGCGGCAATCAAAGCAATCATTGAGAAAGAGACCCTGACATTCTTTAACGCCGACCGGAAAGGTTGGGAAGAAACATGGGTACACGCGCCGTATGTGTATTGGTCGTACTCCGATTCTACCGGAACGAGTTTTATTGAAGGATGGGAATCATTGACAAAGTCGTTTGATGAGTACTTCCGAACGCAGGTGGCAAACCGGTCGATCGATGTGGCTCACCAGTCGCAGAAGTTAACGATTGACCGGACGTGGAAGGAAGTACGGGTTTACGGGAATGGTGCGTTCGCGCATTACATTCAGAGGGTGAAAGATGGAATGATCGAAAGAGACGAGACGTCGCAGGTGCGAATTCTTGAAAAAGGAAAAGACGGGAAGTGGAAGATCGTTTGCGTTGGAGCGATTGCCAGCTACCCGGTGGAGGAGGTTGTTGGGATGAGGTGAAGGCGAAGGGAGGCGAAGGGAATCCGGGGTGACGCTGAGGTTCGCGGAGGGCACGCGGAGGTACGCTAAGGTAAAGAACCGTGAGCCAGGCTGAAGTGAAACAAGTTAGAATTGATTTGTGCGCAGCATCACTAATGTACACGCTTCAATAACTTCAACACCTTTCGACTCCAGCAGTTCTGCAAACTCCGGGTTTTCCGAGCCAGGATTAAATATGATTCTGCGTGGCTTTAAGCTCAGGATGTAATCGTACCACGGCGGTTGACGCTGTGGTCCGATGTACATCGTTACTGTATCGACGTCGGTGATAGCCGGCTTGTCTGTGATCTGCAAGATTGGTTGACCCTGCACTTCTCCTTTCTTGATACCTACTGGAACAAACTCCTCCTTCTTGTCGCGCAGGAATTTCGCGGCAATGTATGCGTAGCGCGATGGGTTCGGCGTTGCTCCAATGATCACAGTCTTCTTCATAGTTCTTTATTACTTCACAACGTTGTTTACTTCACAACGAATTCGAAGTTGGCTACGAGCTTGCTGTCAAGGTTAACGTAATCATAAAGGCGAACCCGTGCAAAATACGTTTCACCGGGTTTCATAGGAGCGCCCGCAGTAATCGTGCCGCTTAGCGAAGAAGCTTCTTCAGGAGTGTAGCCCTGTCCGTCGTTTGCGAGCATATCCTTTAAGTCAAGCACTACTGTATCGGCTTTGTCGACTACTGTTATGTCGAGTACCGGGAATACCCGGCCATTGTCAAGACCGTAGTTCCTGATGCCGGTCATCGCTACTGTGATCGACTTGCCCATAGCAAGTTCTTTAGTCGTCAGGGGTTGGTTCTGGTCGTCAACCAGGGTCACGTCGTCGTAGGCAAAGCCGACGTTGGCCACTGAGAGACCGGTGATGAGATCTTTCTTTGCACCGACACTGCAAGCGGCGGTTACAACGCAGACCATTGCGAGTACAATAATTTTTTTCATAGGGAGATAAGTTGGTAAGAGGTAAAAGTTAAGGTTAAGATCTAAAAAACTATAGTTAAAGCACCTTGCTAATAACATACTTTGCCGCAATCGCTTCAGCGCATCGCTCACCGTCCATCGCTGCGGAGACTATACCACCGGCATATCCCGCTCCCTCACCACACGGAAACAACCGTGCAACTTGCGGATGTTCCAGTGTTTGGTCGTTGCGGGGAATACGCACTGGTGATGAAGTTCTGCTCTCCACTCCCACCACCTGCGCTTCGTTGGTGAGATAACCTTTCATTTTCGACCCAAAATTTACCAACCCCTGACGAAGGCTTTCAGTAATAAAACCCGGAAGCACCTCGCTTAGTTCTGCGGAAGCAAGTCCTGGCTGATAGGAAGTATCCGGCAGTGTTGCCGAGACTCGTCCTTTGGTGAAATCTATCATGCGCTGCGCGGGAGCGACTTGGGTGCCGCCGGCGATAGCGCAGGCTTTTCGTTCTATGTCGGACTGGAAATGCATGCCAGCCAGTGGACCATATTTAAAATACGCTTTGAAGTCGCCAGGCTCTACTGTTACAACGATTCCTGAGTTGGCATATTTCGAATCGCGTCGCGACGGGCTCATGCCGTTTACAACTACTTCGCCGGGGGCGGTAGCAGCGGGCACGATGAAACCTCCGGGGCACATGCAGAACGAGAACACGCCGCGTTCGCGGCCATCTACTTTTGCCTGGTGAACAAGTGCATACGACGAAGCGGGAAGAAATGGACCACGATCGATCTCGCAGTGATACTGGATCTTGTCGATCAGGTTTTGATGATGTTCGATCCTCAATCCTAATGCAAATGCTTTTGCTTCGATGAGAATTTTTTTGTCGTTGAGGATATGAAAGATATCGCGGGCAGAATGGCCCGTAGCGAGAATAACCGACACACCGCGAATATTTTCGCCATCTGATAATTTTACTCCCTTACATTCGGAGCTTTCGATGATGAGGTCGGTAACTTTTGCATCGAAACGGAAGATGCCGCCTGCCGCAACGATCTGTTCGCGCAATGCAGCGACGAGCTTCGGAAGCTTGTTTGTCCCGATGTGCGGATGTGTGTCGAACAGTATCTCGCTGGTGGCTCCGTTGGCTACCATGATCTGGAGAATTCGCAGGACGTTGCCGCGTTTCTTTGAGCGGGTGTACAATTTACCGTCGGAGTACGTGCCGGCGCCGCCTTCACCGAAACAATAATTCGATTCGGGATTGACGATATTCTCTTTGTTGATTGCGGCGAGATCCCTCCTTCTTGACTGAACATCTTTGCCCCGTTCGAGGACGATCGGTCTGAAGCCGAGTTCGATGAGACGAAGTGCGGCGAACAAACCGGCGGGGCCGGAACCAACCACGATCACTTCAGCGGCTTTTGAAACGTCGGGGTAGTTGAATGATGGAAGGTCGGGGTCGAATGGTTTTTTGATTGCTTCAACCTGCATTCGCACAACGACCTTGCGGGCACGCGCGTCGATGGAACGTTTGAGTGGTTTGATGTACCAATCGGACTCTGGAAGGTCGAGCTTGTTGTTGAGGGAAAGGGATTCACCAAAAGCTTCTTCAGGTGACAGAGTGATCTCGATTACTTTGCTCACCGTCTGCTAAAGGAAAACGCAAAACCTATATTCAGTCCAAATCTAAAGGTCTGCGAAAAATGATTTTGATTTACATTATTGAACACACCTTCAAACATCGGGTCCACATCGAACGTTCGATATCCGAAACCATACCCGGTATAAGCGTCGATCGTGAGCCCGTCGCCGTCGCGTTTCTGCATTAGTCGCGCGCCCAGCAACAGTCCGTACTCTGCGCGTTGTTCAGAAGCGCTTACGGTGATCAGGTTACCGCTGGACCTAAACTCGATGTTCGAGAAATGACTTACGTTGGTGAAACGGACTTCGTGAGCGAAGTACCACATGCCGAAACCAGCGGGGTTGTAAAACTTTTCTCTCAACGAGATTGCATAACCGCGTTTGAATATCTTGTTCTGAACGACTTCGGCGTCGCGAGTGTAGAACGGATTTCGAATGCCTTCGAATTCAAATTTATGCCCGAGTCGCTCCTGGTTGTAGAACTCAATTCCGAATGGCATTGTACCAATGAATGAAAATACCGGGTTTCCTTCTATGATAACACCACGATATTCGGGAAACCTTGGCCTGAAATAATTGAAACCTTTCTTTGCCGCTTTGGCAGTTGCAGTTGTTGTTGTGGTTGGTGTTTTACTCTTGGTGAGCAACGCGCTGATCTCGTTGACCAAAGCTTTGTTCTCATAGATCGGTTTATAGTAGCCCGACAACTTGCCATCCTGTTCATACAATTCCCATGTGCCTACGCGCAAGTCGTTCTCGATAACTCCTTTTGTTTGCAGGGTGCCGTTTGGATAGTATCCGTAATAAGTACCCTTTCCTTTATCGAACTCACATTGACCTTCAAGCTTGCCGTCGTTGAAATAATATTCCCATTTGCCCTGGTTCATCCCGTCGACAACCATGCCCTTCACTTTTAGTTTTCCGTCGGGATAAAATTCGCGGTATTCTCCGGTGCTGTTCTTGTAAGTGATCTCGCTTTTCACTGAGCCGTTGTTGTTGAACGAAGCCCAGTATCCATCTTTTTTGCCTCCCACAAACTCGCCGGTTGTGCTGGTGGTACCATCTTCGAAGTAGTAATTCCACTTGCCAACTGCCTCGTCGTTCTCAAACTTGCCGGATGCTGAAACTTTTCCGGAAGGATATTGATATTGCCAGGGTCCGTTCTTCTTTCCGTTTACGTACTCACCTTCGCTTTCAAGTGTACCATCTTCGGCAAAGAAACGCCAGTGACCGACGTTGCGTGCACCATGGCGGGGGCCTTCTGCGTAAACTTTTCCGGAGAGATAGTATTCAGTGAAACGACCATGATCGTCGGTGTACTCGATCTCTCCGCGCACCGCGCCATCTTCGAAGAATGTTTTCCATAGACCCTGGCGTTTGTTATCTACATACACGCCAAGCTCTTTCAGCTCACCGCTTTCGTAATAGATCTTCCACTCTCCTTCCTTGTTCTTTCCATTGATGGTACCCTCCATGCTCTTCGAGCCGTTCTCATAAAAGTATTCCCACAACCCGTAGTTGGAATTCTGACGAAGGATACCTCGCATCTTGGTGTTTCCCGTTTCGTAAAAAAACTCCCAGACCCCGGTGGTCTCGTTGTTAACGAACTGGCCTTTCGACTCCATGTTGCCATTGAGGAAGTAAGAGATGTAGCGGCCGTGAAGGATGTTGCGGATGGTGTCTTTAACCTGGAAGATCTCTTTGAGGTTCTTTTTGTCGGCGTCGTGGTAGGTGTAGCGGGTGAACCCCTGACCATAAAGGCAACAGGGGATTACTGTGATTAGTAGGAATACTTCACATGCGCGTCTCACATAACAAATTTAACCTATTTCGCTGATTTAAGGGCGTTCAGGACGGCGCCCTTGCCCCACTCGTCTTTCTCGTTTTCTGACCAGATTTCAGGAAAAAAGTGTACACGTTGGAAGCGCGGCGGGAGGTATTTCTGCCAGTTGGTTCCGCCTGTAGCGCGGATGTCTTCCGGGGCTTTATGAAGATAATGACCTGCTGATTTCAGGTGCGCGAGCGGCCACTCAACGTTGGCAAGCAAATCGAACTCACGAAGGACTTTTATCGCAGGCTCGATGCCACGAAACTTCTGAATATAGATTTGATAAAGGTTGTTGTGTTTATATGCCGCGGCAGTTTCAACGAACTGTTTCATGTACTTCTCCTCGAACTGTACGAGAGTGAGTGTGCCTTTACCGGACGACAACTCTGTTGATCCCTTACGCCAGTATATTTTTTTAAACAACGATTCGAAATCAGTTGGATCAAGTTGAGGGGTACGTTCGTCTGAACTCACCAGGTTTATGAGATCGGTTGAGCAAAATTCTATTAACCGGTATTGAGCCGATTGAAATCCACTGGCCGGCAGCAAGGCCATACGGAACTTGAGGAACTGCTCTTTCTCCATTCCATCGATCATCACAGAGAAAGAATTCTCGAGTTGACGAAAATAGTTGTTGATGCGAGCCATTCGCTGGGTGAAGAAATCGATCGTAATATTTTCTTTAAAAGATATCTGTTCGATTTCCCAAAGAATGAGATTGAAGTAAAGCTCGGTGATCTGGTGATAGATAATGAATACCTTCTCGTCCTTGAATTGAGTTTTTGGATGCTGAAGACTTAAGAGTGTATCGAGATGGATGTATTCCCAGTAGTTTGTATAATCCGAATAAAGCAAGCCGTCGAGATACGATGACAGATCCTGACCCATGACAGCGTATTTCTTCTGCAACTTCGCGAGTTGCTCCAACAAGACGGGATCTAACTGTTTATCTTCCATTTTCTTATCGCGGAGAACGCAGAGATAACACTTCCTTCAATTCCTGCGGTTTCTGCATTTTCTGTAAATTTGAAACCTTAATTCAGAATAACCAAAGCCATATGGCATCTTCAAAAAAAGATACCTACGAACATCCCGACTTTTACGCGATCGATAGTCTTCTCACAGACGAACATAAACTGATCCGAAGTTCCATTCGCGATTTCGTTAAGAAAGAGATCAGTCCCAACATTGAAGACTGGGCACAACGCGCTTATTTCCCTTATGAGATCGTTAAAAAGTTCGGCGACATTGGGGCATTCGGCCCAACTATTCCACAACAATATGGAGGTGGTGGATTAGACTACATCTCCTATGGGATACTTATGCAGGAAATAGAACGTGGCGATTCTGGCATGCGTTCCACCGCATCGGTACAAGGTTCGTTGGTGATGTACCCTATTTATAAATTCGGCAGCGAGGAGCAGCGGAAGAAATATCTTCCCAAACTTGCTTCGGGCGAATGGCTTGGATGTTTCGGCCTGACCGAACCCGATCACGGATCGAATCCGAGTGGCATGGTGACGAACTTCAAAGATGCTGGCGATCATTATGTGCTCAACGGGGCAAAGATGTGGATCTCGAATTCACCAAAAGCCGACGTAGCAGTTGTGTGGGCAAAGAACGAGCAGGGAAGAATTCATGGACTTATTGTAGAGCGTGGAATGGAAGGCTTCACAACACCTGAAACACATGGCAAGTGGAGCTTGAGGGCAAGTACTACAGGCGAACTGGTCTTCGATAACGTAAAAGTTCCGAAGGCAAACTTATTGCCTGGCAAAAACGGTCTCGGTGCTCCGCTTATGTGCCTCGACTCTGCGCGTTATGGAATTGCGTGGGGAGCAATCGGTGCAGCAATGGATTGTTATGAGTCGGCAAGGAAATATGCAGCTGAAAGGATACAGTTTGGTAAACCGATCGGTTCGTTCCAGCTTGTTCAGAAGAAGCTCGCCGAGATGCTTACGGAGATCACGAAAGCACAACTGCTCAACTGGAGATTGGGAACGCTGATGAACGAAGGGAAAGGTACTACGCAACAGATATCGCTCGCGAAAAGAAATAATGTACACGTGGCATTAGAGATCGCCCGCGAAGCACGACAGATCCACGGTGGCATGGGCATTACCGGCGAGTACCCGATCATGCGACACATGATGAACCTCGAGTCGGTAATTACCTACGAAGGCACACACGATATTCACCTCCTGATATTAGGTAACGAGATCACCGGCATCCCCGCTTTTGCCTGATGAAGATCCTAACGGTTATCGGGGCACGACCTCAGTTCATAAAGGCCGCCGCTGTTTCGCGCGCTCTTAAGTCGGCCGAAATACACGAGATCATTGTTCACACGGGGCAACATTACGATCACAACATGAGCAAGGTGTTTTTCGAGGAGATGGAGATCCCAACGCCTGATTATAATCTCGATGTAAATGATCTCAGTCACGGTGCGATGACAGGAAGGATGCTTGAAAAGATCGAAGCGGTGTTGATAGAACAAAAGCCGGACTATGTGCTCGTGTATGGCGACACGAACTCGACGCTCGCCGGTGCGCTGGCGGCTGTCAAGCTTCACATTCCCGTTGCTCACGTGGAGGCCGGACTTCGAAGCTTTGACATGAGGATGCCGGAGGAAGTAAACCGCATCCTGACGGATAGAATCAGTTCGATACTTTTTTGTCCTACGGACGCTGCAATTATTAATCTTAAAAAAGAAAACTGCAGTGGCGAGGTTATCAACGTCGGCGACGTGATGCTCGATACTTTACTGTTTTACAAGCAAAGAGCTTCACAAAAGTCAACCATTTTAAAAGACCTCAACCTTGCCGACAAACCTTTTGTTCTCGCCACAATCCATCGTGCAGAAAACACAAACGACCCCGAAAGATTGAACGCTATCTGTGATGCCATCAACGAGATCAATAAAAATATTCCTGTTTTACTTCCATTACATCCACGCACCAAAAGTTATCTCAAAACAAAGCCCAACGCGATCATAGTAGAACCTCTCGGTTACTTCGACATGCTGTCGGCTCTTTCCGGTTGCTCCCTGGTGATGACCGACAGCGGTGGACTTCAAAAGGAAAGTTATTTCTGCAATAAATTCTGCGTAACGCTTCGCGACCGGACAGAATGGGTGGAGTTGGTTGAAGTTGGAGCCAACGTACTTGCAGGCTCCGCTAAAGAAGAGATTATCAGATCGGTGATGACAAACCTCAAAACATCGGTGAAGTTCGATGCCCGCCTCTACGGCAATGGCGATGCTTCTGCAAAGATCGCTAAACGACTTAGCTGATAGACTTACCTGATGTCTGCGGTTAGCGCCACGCGCTGCACCGGGTGCACGGGGTCGGTTGAGTAAATGGTGACGGCCTTGTGTTGTGCTCCATGCTTGCCTTCGCTCTTCCATGCAATCCTTACACTTACTTCTTCACCAGGTTTTGCTTTTTCCTTATCGGTGGTAACGGTAAGGCAGGGGCAGTTCGGTTGCACGTAACGGATCGCAAGCTCCTTCTTTCCGGTGTTGCGAACTTTTATCGTACGCTCAACGGTCGATCCCATGTTGAAACTTCCAAAGTCGATCGCCCCGGATTCGAGCGACATCACCGGGACTTTGTCAGCATCTTCCGAAGATACAGGGAGGAAGAACTCTTCGACAGTGGCAAACACGGGGATTGACTTACGCGGCAGGGCGTCGTCGTTGGTGACCAGAAGTATTTTGTCTGACTGGAAGCCGTACTGGTTGCGAAGTATTGCGTTGTACGTGACTTTCATCGTGGCCTTCTGTTGTGAAGCAATGGAATCGGGCATTTCTACCTTGATGTAGTTCGGAGTTTTTATTGAGTCGATCCTGATTGTCTTGCTGCTTGAGTTGTACAACGTCATCTCTTGCAGGGCGGCAGGCCGGTTGATGAACACCTTTCCGAAGTTTATTTCGTTAGCGCGCATGTTTAGCGACCCGCTGCTGGCGGTGAGGCGGGCGATGTCGTTCTCCATTTCTTCGTTGCTCACCGTGCCTTTGATCTGCAGCACAACTGGCGGGCCGTTGAGATTGGTATTAACTGTTAGAGTTTTATTAAAATATCCGGGGCGACCTCGGGGATCGAAGCTGGCTTTTACGAAGCCTTTCTTTCCATGATCGATCGTCTCTTTAGTCCATCCGGGCGTTGTACATCCACACGAAGCTGCGACAGAAACGATGTTAATGGGACGTCCGCTGTTGTTGGTGAACGTAAACTCGAATTCGGCATTGCCTGCATTTTCATTGATCGTTCCGAAGTCGTGAATGGTCTCGCTAAAAATCAGCGGCTGTGCTTGTTGGGCAAAGGCTGTCGAGATGCCTAACGAGATTAAAAAAAAGAGGACTTTCATAAGATTTATGTCGCAAAATTAATCGTATTTCGCCTGTTTCGTTACAAAATTATGGCCAGAATTCTTACCGGTATTCAAAGCAGTGGCAGACCTCACCTGGGCAACCTGTTGGGGGCAATCATTCCTGCCATCGAGCTGTCGAAGAAACCGGGCAATGAATCGTTTTTCTTTATTGCCGACTTGCATTCGATGACCACCATCAAGGATCCGAAGACGCGTGTCGACAATGTTAACGCTGTGGCAGCCGCATGGCTTGCGTTCGGCTTCGATATTGACAACAATTATTTTTATCGTCAGAGCCGCATACCCGAAGTTGCCGAGCTTACGTGGTACCTCAGCTGCCTTACGCCCTACCCGATGCTCGCAAACGCGACGTCGTTCAAGGATAAAGCCGACAGGCTGTCGGATGTGAACGCGGGTTTGTTTACCTACCCGGTGCTGATGGCAGCCGACATCATCATGTACAGCGCGCATTTTGTTCCTGTGGGCAAAGACCAGCAGCAACATCTTGAGATCGCCCGCGACGTTGCGAATACATTTAACCGTCAGTACGGTGAAACTTTTGTTTTACCCGAAGCGCGGATCTCGGAAGAGCTAATGACAATACCTGGCACCGATGGTCAGAAGATGAGCAAGTCGTACAATAACATCATTGATATTTTCTTACCCGATAAGGAATTGAAGAAGCAGGTGATGTCGATCATTACCGACTCCACTCCTATGGAGGCTCCTAAAGATCCTGCGAAGGATAATGTGTTTAAGATCTATAAGGTAGTTGCAACGCCTGAACAATCGGAAGAGCTTGCGAACAAATATCGCGCGGGTAATTTTGGTTACGGCCACGCAAAAACAGAACTTTTGAATCTGCTGATCGCCAGGTACTCGAAGGAACGTGAGCTGTTTAATTTCTATATGAACAACCCGGACGAGTTGGATAAGAAATTAAAAGTTGGTGAAGATAAAGCGCGCGTGATCGCCAAAGCGATGATTGCCGACGTTCGCAAGAAGACTGGCTACGCCTGATCGTTACTTTGCCTGCCAGAGCACTTGTTGCTTTTCCTTTCCGCCATTCAAAACAATCCTTGGAGGATTCGGAATTAAAACAAGCTTTGTATTCTTACCGGGCTGACTGTCGAGCTCTACAAAAACTCCTTCATTCTCTGCAACAGAGAACTCATTTTTATCATTCACCTGGTATGTTTTGGCGAGGTATGCAATCGGGTACAATACGTCGTTGTCGGGACAATGCTTGTCGTGTACCTCTTGTAGAACTCCTTCGAGGTATTCGCCATACTTGTCCTGCAGGTTATCCTCCAGGTCGTGAAGCTGTTCCTCAAGATCATCGTATTTCGGATTGTTATAATCAATCTTGCTGAGTTCCATTCTCCTTGTTGCGATCTCTTGTAAAGCTTTATCCAGCGCTTTAATGTCCATAGACGTACTATTTTAACTGATTTCGAACCGTAAGATTATAGAATTGTAGGCGATTTTAAAAACAAGCTGCCGCTTTTAGCTTGTAGCCGCTAACGCACAGTGTAAGCTGAAAAATTTATTAAATCTACCGGAGCTCGCAGTTCACGGCTAGAAGCAGCGGCTATTTCCTAATTTAGTGTCGATAAATTACAACGGATATGAGCCAGGACTTCCTTCCAATAAACGGCACAGATTACATCGAGTTTTATGTGGGTAACGCCAAGCAAGCTTCGCTATACTACCAGCATTGCTTCGGCTTCGAGCTGGTGGCTTATGCCGGCCCCGAAACGGGTGTCAAGGACAGGGTATCGTATGTACTGAAGCAAAACAAGATACGTTTCGTGCTTACCACATCGCTTCAACCCGGAACGCCGATCGCAGACCACGTTGCCACTCACGGCGACGGGGTGAAAGTACTGGCACTCTGGGTCGACGATGCAGCGTATTCTTTTAACGAGACAACAAAACGAGGTGCTGTAGCGGCAAGCAAACCTCAATCGATCAAAGATGAGAACGGCGAAGTCATTGTGGCTTCGATCAAAACATATGGTGAAACCATTCACACGTTCGTAGAAAGAAAGAATTACAAAGGAGTTTTCCTGCCAGGTTATAAGCCGGTCAAGAGTACATTCAAACCAAAGCCAATCGGGTTACTGCACGTAGACCATTGCGTTGGGAACGTAGAACTCGGGCAGATGAACAACTGGGTGAGCTTCTACGAGAAAGTGATGGGCTTTAGCCTGCTGGTAACGTTCGACGACAGCGACATCTCGACGGAATACAGTGCACTGATGTCGAAGGTGGTTTCGAATGGCAACGGGTACATCAAGTTCCCTATAAACGAGCCGGCCGAAGGAAAAAA
>DASRSO010000177.1:0-2529 GCA_035656375.1 Cyclobacteriaceae bacterium
GGTTACGTCAGTTATCGTTCGTAGCTCTGCAAACATAAACGCCGGCGCACGATCGAAGGCTTCTTCGATCACTCACGGTGTGATTCTTGCGGCATCTGTTTTATTTTTGCCGGCGGTGCTCACATTAATCCCGTTAGCTGCACTGGCAGGAATTCTTATAACAATCGGCTACAAGCTTACCACTCCGAAGTTGTACAAGGAGATGTATGCTAAAGGCATGTCACAGTTCGTACCGTTTGTCATAACTGTGGTAGCTATTGTATTTACCAACTTGCTCCTTGGTGTGTTTATTGGCATACTCGCGTCGGTTTTCTTTATCCTGAAGACAAACTTCCAGGAAGCAGTTATCATGGTAGGCGACGGGCGTAACTACTTGTTGAAATTCACCAAGAATGTATCATTCCTCAACAAGTCGACTATTCGAAGTAAGTTCCAAACTATCCCAAGTAATTCCTCAGTCGTGATCGACGGGAAAGAGGCACATTTTGTGGATGCTGACGTGAAGGAAGCTATTCGTGATTTTATAGAAACCTCTAAAACCAGACAAATAGAAGTAGAACTCAAACACATAGTTATATGACACAAAATGCCCTGAAAGATTACCAGCAACTATTGCTTCAGAACAAGGCCTGGGTTGAAAGACGCAACCAGGATGATCCGGAGTTTTTTAACCGTCTGGCGAACGTGCAGACCCCTAAATTCCTCTGGATTGGTTGTTCTGATAGCCGCGTGCCAGCCAACGAAATCACTGGTACCGAGCCTGGTGAGATCTTCGTTCACCGCAACATCGCCAACATGGTTGTTCATACCGACATGAACATGTTGAGTGTTCTCGACTACGCCGTAAGCGTACTCAAGGTTGAACACGTGATCGTGTGTGGTCACTACGGCTGTGGTGGTGTACGTGCAGCGATGGGGCAAAAACAATATGGCCTGATCGATAACTGGATCCGTCACATTAAAGATGCGTACAGGATGAACGAACCTGAGCTGGAAGCGATCAAAGATCCCCAACAACGAGAAGACAGGTTCGTAGAGATAAATGTTATCGAACAGGTATACGATCTCGTTAAAACATCAATCATTCAGAATTCGTGGGCGAGCCGTCACCTTCCGTATGTACATGGATGGGTGTACGATATCAGGGTTGGTATTATCAAAGATCTTGGTGTTACGTTCCACGATAACTCAGAGCTACCCGACGTGTATAGGTTCGAAAAATAGGTTAGAGACTTATGTACAACCTGAAGGATTCGTGGCGCGGGGATTTAGTTGGCGGTTTAAATACCGCCATCGTTGCACTACCCCTGGCTATGGCCTTCGGCGTTGAGTCGGGCTTGGGGGCGTCGGCAGGAATTGCCGGCGCCATTGCCCTGGCTCTCGTAGCAGCACTCTTCGGTGGAACTCCTCTCTTAATCAGTGGCCCTACCGGTGCCATGACCGTCGTCAGTTCACTGGTGATCGCACGGTCGTTCGAACAATCGCCAGATACGGAGACCGCCCTTGCAACAATCTTCATCGTCTTCCTGTTGACTGGCGTCTTCCAGATCTTCTTCGGACTGATAAAAGCGGGCCAGTACATACGATTTGTTCCCTACCCGATCGTCACAGGGTTCATGTCTGGTATCGGTTTACTGATGATCGTATTCCAGTTGTTACCGTTACTCGGTCATCACTCATCCATACATTTCAAAGAGATCGTTCAGTTGCTCCGGCATCTCGATGAAGTGAACTACCAGGCTTTGGCTCTAGGTATCATCACGATACTTATCATCTATTTCTTTCCGGCCGTCACAAAGAAAGTCCCCGCTACGCTGGTTGCCCTTGTCGGTGCTACCCTCATCGCAATTGTGTTTCGATTGGATGTTCCCACGATACGCGATATCCCCGATAACTGGATCAAGTGGCGCTGGGCACATTTGGTAGACTACGATCATGCAAGTTGGTCGCAAGTGATCTTACCTGCATTCACGCTTGCACTACTCGGTTCAATCGACACCCTTCTCACATCGCTTGTGGTCGACATTACCACGGGTTCGACACACAAGAGCAACAAAGAGCTTGTGGGCCAGGGGTTAGGAAACATCGCGTCAGCTATCGCCGGTGGAATTCCCGGTGCCGGCGCAACATTGAGGACATTAGTTAACGTGCGCTCCGGGGCGAAAACGAAAGCAAGTGTCATCATCCACAGTCTTGTATTGCTGCTGGTGTTGTTCGAGATCGGGTTTATCCAGGTTATTCCTCTTTCGGTGCTTGCCGGGATTTTAATAACCGTCGGTATCAGCATCGTCGACTACAAAGGACTTCGCCAGGTGTTTGCGATCTCTGCAAGCGATGGTGTTGTGATGGTTGTGGTGATGCTCGTGACAGTTGTTTTTGGATTGCCACATGCCTTTGCGACAGGCGTTGTGCTCGCGTCGTTGCTTTTTGTGAAGAAGATGGCGGACCAGTCGATAAAAAGATCCGACTCGGGTGTGTTGATGCCGCCATTTAAGTCCGAGAGCGCAGACCTCGAACCTTTCTATATGT
>DASRSO010000178.1:0-24109 GCA_035656375.1 Cyclobacteriaceae bacterium
GGCCTGCTGATAGTTGTTGGTCACAGCCACTGAATAAAATTCACCCGAAGAGTAATCACCCCTAAGAATACAGGAAGGATATTTCCATGTGATTGCCGAACCTGTTTCAACCTGGGTCCACGAGATCTTGGAGTGATCACCGAAACAAAGTCCACGCTTCGTTACAAAGTTGTAGATGCCACCTTTGCCTTCTTTATCACCGGGATACCAGTTCTGTACTGTTGAATATTTTATCTCGGCATCTTTCATCGCGTAGAGCTCAACCACTGCAGCGTGCAACTGGTTTTCGTCGCGCATAGGTGCCGTACATCCCTCGAGATAACTTACATACGATCCTTCGTCGGCAACGATAAGAGTTCTCTCGAACTGGCCTGTGTTGGCTGCATTGATCCTGAAGTAAGTCGATAGCTCCATCGGGCAACGAACGCCCTTCGGAATGTAACAGAACGATCCGTCGGAGAAGACGGCCGAGTTGAGGGCAGCGAAATAGTTGTCGTTCATAGGGACAACACTGCCCAGGTATTTCTTCACGAGCTCGGGATGTTCTTTTACCGCATCGCTGAACGAGCAGAAGATAATTCCGAGCTCCGCAAGTTTGTCTTTGAAAGTGGTTGCTACCGACACACTGTCGATCACCGCGTCTACCGCAACACCGGTAAGTCTTTTTTGTTCGCCCAGGCTGATGCCAAGTTTCTCGAACGTTTTGATAAGCTCCGGATCTACCTCGTTCAAACTCTTCTTTTCAGACTTCGCCTTGGGTGCCGAATAGTAAATGATGTCCTGGTAGTTGATAGCCGGGTATTTCACATTCGCCCAGCGCGGTTCAGTCATCTGGGTCCACTTGCGATAGGCTTCCAGCCTCCATTGCAGAAGCCAGTCGGGCTCGCCTTTACGGGTCGAAATAAACCGGACAATATCCTCGCTCAGACCCTTGGGGGCAGCGTCAGTTTCGAAATTCACCGTCCACCCGTGCTCGTATTCTTTCGACGTGAATTCCTCCAGTACCTGGTTGTCCTTGCTCATTGAACCTATTTAGACTGATTTTAAATAAAAACCTTCAAAATTACTAACAAAAGTCGGCTTTTTAGGTTCCACTGGGGTTGAATTTCAACGAAAGTGATAGACTAAATGGGCGAAAGCGTCCCGAAAACGGTTTAGTCGCCGCATTCGGCTTCGACGATCGTCACGACCTTCTTATCGTTTCCGACCCAAAGCGTGGCCCTGATGGGACCGCACATGATGGGCGTGTTTGGATCGTCCTCTACCGTCACTGAATACTTCTTGTTTGCTTTTGCGGGTTCTACCAGTTCCTCGCGAAAGGTCATAGGGTAGCCGTCGTTCCAGACCTCGATCTGGAACTTTGCATCAACGTCTTCTTTGGGAATGAATTCGAAACGGATCTTCCTTACTTCTTTCGTTTCGTGCAGGTCTGTGCCTTGTGGGTAGAGGTTGGAAAGAACTGCACCCTTGGCAGAGACTTCGGTGCCATCGACGTAAACAAAGAACTTGTTGAACTCACCAGGCACTTCAGATCCGGTAAGTGGCGTGTCGCCGTCGACGAACGCCCAGTTCGACGGAGTCACGAATGCATCGTAAGCCGGGCTGTATCGCTCTGCTCCGGCGCCGTCGTCACCTTCTTCACCTTCTTCACCTTCTTCACTATAAGCTTCAAATGATTCTCCGTCCTGGTCTTCGCCGAGTACGAAATCGGCATCGTCTTCGAACCGAAATGCCCATGCACGAAGAGACTGATATTTCGCATCGGCCTTCAGTTCAAGCATCGGCTTGTTGTCGCCGGTCCTGACGATAATATCCTCGGCAGCGATATATTTTTTGAAGAACTCGATCTCCGTTGGATCGGTGGAGATGGTTGAGCTGTCGATGTAGCCAACGTTCACGTTATCGGAACCCTTGTCTTTGAACATAACCGTCGTTGCCGGAAATTCTTCACGGCCGACTACAACCATTTGCCAGTCGTCGGGAAACAGGGAAAGTTCTTTGGTCATGATAGGATCAGAATAGATTATCATGCCTGTAAACTTGAGCTTGCTGGTTATGATAGCCAGGCGGCCTTGCGGCATGAGTTGGTTAACGGGGGCGTAAGCTGAAGAATCCTCCCAAACGATCTTTACGAATTTGTTATGATTGACGTTGAGGGTGTCGCCGGTGGTGAACACTTGTGTGCCGGCTTTGAGGTTCTTGAATGGTGTTTCTGATTTGCCGTCGTAAATGGGTACATCGTACGACGACATTGCTGAATGTTCGGAGGTTTGAAACGATTTGTTGCCTGAACACGATGCAATAAAGATCATGAGTGCAAGCCAGGGTGGGAGAGTGGATCGCATTGAACGGGTGGGGTTGCCCCGAAGGTACGAATCGTTACTCAGTAAGCTTGAGATTTCTATCCAGGCTTTCTTCTAATGATATCATGGTTTCCGTACGTTCGATACCTTCTACCTGTTGCATCTTGTCGTGAAGGACTTCTTTGAGGTGATTGGTGTCGCGGCAGTGTATCTTGACGAACATGGAGTAGTTGCCGGTGGTGTAGTGGATGTTTGTGATCTCCTGGATCTTCTTGAGTTCGTTGAGCACTTTTTCGTATAAGGCGCTCTTTTGCAGGAAGATACCGATGAATGCGGTGATGTCGTAGCCGAGTTTTGAATAGTTGAGGCGTAGGGTGGTGCGTTCAACGATGCCCGCTTCTTCCATTTTGTTCATGCGTACGTGGACTGTTCCCTGTGAAACATAAACCTTTTTGGCGACCTCCGTATAGGGCTTTTTGGCGTCCTGGGTAAGGATTTCCAGTATTTTAAGGTCGGTATTGTCGATTTCGTAATTTTTTGAAGCCATTGAGGGTGGTTCTTATATTTTATTCAAAATTATGAATCATTTTTTAAAAATAATACATAATAATACGGTATTTATTGAATTCAACTCTGGTTTTTTGCTGTTTTGTATCGTTATCACACGGATAACTTCATACTGTAGGGTGTTGAAACTGGCAGACAAGCCCTCCTGTCTCGGGGGTGAGGATAAACGGGATAAACACAGGGTAATGGGTTGACCACTAAAAAGTTTTCTTCGTGCCCTGTAGCTAACTGCCTCGTGGAGGTTCGAACCCTCCCTCTACAGCTTTTTGATTTCTATTTGTACCATTTAAGAGTTTAGGTTTTCCGCAAGTTGAAAGAAGAAGGAGCCTGCCCTGTGCAACCGGGGCGGGTTTCTTTTTTTATGGGGAAGAAGGAAAGAGTAAGGAGTAAGAATTAAGGAGTAGGGGGCAGTAAGTTTCGAAAACTGCATCCCCTCCTTACTCCTTATCCCTTACTCCTGAATTCGATTGCGAAAGCCCTCTTTTTTCAGGTAAATTGTGGGATACTTTGAAATCCTACTTGACCATGAAAGACTATCCCTGGCTCTCCTCATATCCCTCTGTTGTCGCAAAAGAAATCGGACCTCTACCATATCCTTCCCTGGTCGATCTGTTCGAAACATCCTCCAGGAAATTTGCCGACCGGGTAGCCTACGAGAACATGGGTGTTCAACTCACCTTCCGCGAGGTCGACGAGCTTTCGACAGCATTCGGAGCCTACCTCCAGAAAGAACTTAAGCTGAAGAAAGGCGATCGTATCGCGATACAGATGCCGAACCTTCTCCAGTTTCCGATCTGCTTTGTCGGAGCACTGAAAGCCGGGCTGATCGTTGTAAACACAAACCCCCTTTATACGCCGCGCGAAATGGAGCACCAGTTCAAAGACTCCGGGGCGTCGGCAATTATCATCGTAGCCAACTTTGCAAAGAACCTCGAAGAGATCAGGAGCAAGCTGCCCGACATGAAGCACGTGATCGTAACGCATATGGGCGACATGCTTGGTATGCTCAAGGGCGCGCTTGTAAACTTCGTGGTGAAGAGCGTGAAGAAAATGGTGCCTGATTTCAATCTGCCCGAAGCGATCTCTTTCAAAAGTGCGTTGAGCAAAGGCAAGTCGTTGAAGCTCGACAAACCAACAATCGACTCGGAAGATGTTGCAGTGCTTCAATACACGGGCGGTACAACAGGCATCTCGAAGGGAGCACAGCTTTCGCACCGAAACCTGATCGCACATAATCAAATGATCACCGAATGGTTCAAGCCATACATGAAGCCCGACGGCAGCGATCTTATCATTACAGCCATCCCGATGTACCACATCTTCGCGTTGTCGGTGAACGGTTTGCTCATGTATTCATCCGGTGTGAAGAACGTGCTCATCACCAACCCCCGCGATATTCCCGGATTCTGCAAAGAACTTCATAAGCACAAGTTCTCGATCCTCACCGGTGTCAACACACTGTTCAATGGCTTGCTGAATAACCCCGACTTCAAGACCATCGACTTCAGTCACCTGGCAGGTGCTGTTGGTGGCGGTATGGCGGTTCAGGATGTTGTTGCAAAGAAGTGGCAGGAAGTTACCGGGAAGCCTTTGGTTGAGGGTTATGGTTTAAGTGAAACATCTCCCGTGTTGTGCTGCAATCCGCTGGATGGAACACACAGGCTTGGAACGATCGGTCTTCCGATGCCGAGCACCGAGATCGCATTGTTCGACGACAACGGCAACAAGGTTACCGCGATCGGTGAATCGGGAGAGATCTGTGCCCGCGGTCCACAGGTAATGCGCGGCTACTGGCAGAAAGATAATGAAGGTGTATTTTTCCCCGGCGACTGGTTTCGCACCGGCGATATCGGCGTGATGGACGAAAAAGGTTTCTTCAAGATCGTCGATCGCAAGAAAGATATGATCAAAGTGTCGGGCTTCAACGTATTCCCGAACGAGATCGAGAATGTGATTGCAAGTCATCCAAAAGTCCTCGAAGTGGCGGCCATTGGTGTTCCCGATGCGAAGTCCGGAGAGGTGATCAAAGTGTTCATAGTGAAGCGTGACCAGAGCCTGACGGAAAAGGAGCTGATCGATTATTGTCATAAAAACATGACAAACTACAAGGTGCCGAAGTATGTTGTGTTCCGCACTGAATTGCCGAAGTCGAATGTCGGCAAGATCATCAGGAGGATATTGAAAGAAGAGGAAGCAGCTGCGAAGGCGAAGGCGGCCTAAATTTTGTTTATTTTCGCGCCGCTATGAAAATAATATACATCCTTCTCTTTGCGCTTTCAGCAATCACAGTTACTGCGCAGGATTCATTACGTTATCCTGAAGAAAAACACCTCAAGAACCTCCGTCAGCTGACATTCGGCGCCGATAACGCCGAGGCATACTGGAGCTTCGACAGCAAGTCGATCACTTTCCAGTCGAACAACAAAGCCTGGGGCGTGGGTTGCGACCAGATATTCACCATGCCTGTGAAAGGCGAAGACCTTCGCGATGGCCACAAACCAAAACTGATTAGCACAGGTGAAGGAAGGACTACCTGCTCGTATTTCATGAAGGGCGACAAGACCATCCTTTATGCTTCGACGCACCTTGGTGGTAAGGATTGTCCTGCTGAGCCTTCGCGCAGCGGTGGCAAGTACCTGTGGCCCATTTACGATACGTACGACATATTCGTCGCTGGTCTCGATGGCAAGATCAAAGAACAGTTAACGAACACACCCGGCTACGATGCTGAAGCAACGGTTTCTCCGAAGGGCGACAAGATCGTGTTCACATCGACACGTAACGGCGACCTGGATCTTTATGTGATGGATGTGAAGTCGAAGAAAGTGACGCAGGTTACAAACGAGATTGGCTACGATGGGGGAGCATTCTTTTCACCTGATGGTAAGAAACTCGTGTTCCGTGCGTCGCGTCCCAGGACAGAAGCGGAGAAAACAGAATACCTCGATTACCTGAAGCAAGGACTTGTTGCTCCTACTGCAATGGAGATATATACCTGTAACATTGATGGTTCGAACCTGAAGCAACTTACAAATCTTGGTAAGGCAAACTGGGCTCCGTTCTATCACCCGTCGGGGAAGAAGATCATCTTCAGCTCGAATCACAAAGGAAGTCGTGGTTTTGAGTTCAACCTGTTTATGATCAATGAAGATGGAACTGGCCTGGAGCAGATCACCTACGACAAGGTGTTTGATTCATTCCCGATGTTTTCGCCTGATGGAAAGAAGATCATCTTCTCATCCAACAGGAATAACGGGGGAACGAGGAATACAAACTTGTTTGTGGCCGACTGGGTTGACTAGATCAGGTTCGCCAATCCGAAGAACTTCTCAAGTATCACGAGTACCGAAAGAATTCCCAACAACACCGGCGCGATATAGCTTATCGTGAAGGTCAGGTATTTCTTAAGGAACGATCCTGAATATCCCACGTCGCTGATCTCGATCTCCTTATGCATGTTGGCGATCTTCCAACGTCGCGAGATGAAGATACACATGAGGCATCCGCCGATCACCAGGCTGATGTCGCACATATCGGCAACGAATGTGAGGAAATCCTGTTTGTTATCGCCTATGAAAGGGTAGAAGGGAAGCTTATTGAGGAACTCGATCATACCCATACTCATCATACTCGGTAAGCCCAGCACGAAGATCACCCCGGCCAACACCCACACCATCGTCTTTCTTGGAAGCTTGCGGGAATCGACCGCGTAAGCAACCGGCACCTCGAGCAAAGAGATCGTCGACGTGAGCGCTGCAAAACATACCAGCAGGAAGAAAGATCCGCCAACCACTCTTCCGAGGAATGGCCCCATCTCGCTGAAGATCTGTGGCAACACGATGAAGATCAGCGGAGGACCTGCCGTCGCAACATTGTCAGTCCCAAGTTTGTATTGAAGAAAGTGCACCAAAGGGAACACCATCAATCCCGCAAGGAATGCCACCGATGTGTCGGCGATAGAAATGATCGCGGCCGACTTCGTGATGTTATCTGTTTTCTTCAGGTAGGAACCATAAGTGATCAAACATCCCATTCCAAGTGAAAGTGAGAAGAACGCCTGCTTCAAACCATCGAACACAGTCTGGATCCTCAGCTCGGAAATGTCGGGCACGAGGTAGAACTTTACGCCCGATCCGGCATTGGGAAGTGTAAGACTATAAATAATGATGCCGATGAGGATGACATAAAGTGCAGGCATCATGATCTTGTTTGCAGCCTCGATACCTTTTTGCACGCCCTGCGATACGATAACTGCCGTGAGCACCATGAAGATCAACGAAAAGATAAGGTTGGAGCTTGCCAAACCTTTCGCGCTGGAGAAATTAACGATATCATTTACGAAGGCACCGAAGAAACCACCGAAGTCGGTTTCACTGAGAAGATCACCAAACGATATGTGGAGGAAGTAACCGAAGGCCCAACCGGCAACGACGTTATAGAATGAAAGGATAAAGATACCCGCAAGGATACCGAAGGTTCCGAGAGCTCCCCATGAGTTCCCGCCAAGTTTTTTGTACGACCCGTTGGCGTCGGAGTTTGCTGCACGGCCGATCGCAATCTCGCCAACCATTACCGGGTAGCAGAGCAGGAATACACAAATCAGGTAGACAACCAGGAAGATCGCTCCTCCATTTTGTCCAGCGAGGTAGGGGAATTTCCAAATGTTCCCGAGTCCTACTGCCGATCCGGCTGCCGCAAGGATAAATCCTATGCGCCCGGAAAAGTTACCTCTGTTGTCTGACATCCGCGTGTATTTTGGTTGGGGTATAAAGCTCGCCCCGGACTTCGATCCGGGCGGGCGCAAAATAGGTCGATAAACTAAAATTGTCAAAACAGGGTTACTCATTCGCGCCCCGGATAATTATTGTATAGAATGGTTTTGCCGTCCGGCAACACGGTAGTTTGACCAGCTTCAGTAAAAGTCTAAATTAAGAGCGCAATTTTCACGTTGAGTAATCATGGAGGATGCTAAGAAACTTTCGACCCAGGAGAAGGCGCTGAGGATCAATCTCTCGAAAGCGGTATACGGTTCCTTTGCCGAGATCGGCGCCGGACAGGAAGTTGCGGCCAACTTCTTTAAAGTTGGCGGAGCCTCAGGCACTATCGCCAAAACAATCTCTGCGTACGATATGAAGTTCAGTGATGCCATCTACGGCCACTGCGACCGCTACGTGTGCGAAGACAGGCTGCAATCGATGCTCGACAAAGAGTATGAACTGCTCCCGGAACGCCTCGCTGAGAGAATAAGCCGCACCCAGTTCTTTGCCTTTGCCGATACGGTAGAGGTTCTCAACTACGAAAGAACGAACCAGGGTCATGGTTGGATCGGTCTAAGGTTCCAGCTGGCTCCCGGAAAGGAGCCCAACGACTGCGTGGTTCACGTGAAGCTGCACGACAACGACCCCCTTCAACAACAATATGCTTTAGGAATAGTGGGAGTGAACATGATCTACGGATGCATGTTTGTGTCGGATGCCGAAAGCATCATGATGGGGTTGCTCGATGGACTTACCACACGACGCGTCGAGGTCGATTATTTCCGTTTGTCGGGTCCCGATTTCAAGCACGTCGATAATCGGCTGATGGCCTTGAAGCTTGTGAAGAACGGACTCACGAAAGCCGCGATGTTTGGTCCGGATGGCACGGTTATGCAGCCATCGGAAGTGTTGTACAAGAAGAACGTATTGGTTTTGCGTGGACGTTTCCGCCCCGTTACACACGTGAACGTGGATATGTTGCTGAGCTCACGGAGACACTTCAAGAATGAACCGGATGTAGATCGTTCGAAGATGGTTGTGCTCACGGAACTGACTCTGAACGACCTGAGTCCCGACGGAAATATCGATGAGAAGGACTTCCTTCATCGTGCCGACATTATTTGTTCGTTAGGCCAGACCGTGCTCGTTTCGAACTACTTCGAGTACTACAGGCTCGTCGAGTATCTTTCGAAGATCACGAGGGGAAAGAAGATAGGGATCATACTGGGCATCTATGCGCTGCAGAAAGTATTTGAAGAGAAGACTTACGAAAATCTCCGCGGCGGGATCATGGAGAGCTTTGCATCGTTGTTTGGTACGAATGTGAAGTTGTATATCTACCCGGCATGGAAGAAAGATTCGAAAGATCTGTTTACCCTGAAAGACTTCGAAGAAACAATACCGGTGAACGTAAGAAGCCTGTTCCGTTACCTGATAGAAAACAACAAGCTGGAAGATATCCAGGATGCGAACGTGAACAATCTCCATATCATTTCAGATAATGTGCTGGCGATGATCAAGAAGGGCGATGAAGGTTGGGAGAAGTTCGTTCCCAGGAAAGTCCAGGAGGCGATCAAAGATCATAACCTCTTTGACTATAACCCCATTACGGCAACGGCGAAAGCATCATAGATCGCCTCGCGCTTTCATTCGTTCGAAATAAGACTTCGCTTCTCTCATCACTTTCGGAGCGAGCACAAATCCCGATAACATTGTTGGTACTGCCATCAGCGCATAGGCGATGTCAATAAGGTTCATCACATCGTTCATCGAAACGATTGCACCGATCACGATCGTTGAAAGATAAAAGTAGTCGTACCATTTTCCTGCACCCACGCCGAACATGAACGAGATAGCTTTGTTGCCGTAATAGCTGTAAGAGAACAGCGATGTGATTGCAAAGAAGAATGCTGAGATCAACAGCAGGATCTTCCCTGCTTCACCCAGTGAGCTTTCGAATGCCGTGACGGTGAGAGTAACACCACTTGGTGCGCCAGGCATTTCCCAAACGCCGGTCACCAGGATTGCAAGAGCTGTGAGTGTGCAAACCAACAGTGTGTCGATTGCAGGGCTGAGCATTGAAACAAGTCCCTCACGAATCGGCTCATTGGTTTGCGACGCGGCCAATGCCATCGGAGCTGTGCCTATACCAGCTTCGTTCGAGAATGAAGCGCGACGAACGCCCGTAACGATCAACCCACCAACGATACCACCCAACGCCGGTTCGCCGCGGTAATTATTGGCAGCAAACGCATCGGTGATCACCATCCACAAATATTGGGGCACAACTGTTATGTTCAGTATGAGGATCATCAACACCGCACCAAAGTAAATGATGATCATTAACGGCACCATCTTGCCCGCCCACTGGCCGATACGTTGGATACCGCCGATGATGACAACTGCAGAGATGATCATAAGGCAGGAACCGATGATGAACTTTGCTGTGTTGATCTCTGCGCCGCCGATGTTAAAAGAATGGGTTTTGGCAGATTCTGAACGAATACCGATATCGATAATGACTTGGGTAAGCTGGTTTGCCTGGAAGATTGGAAGACAACCGATAAGACAGCAAACACTGAAGAGTATCGCCAGGGGTTTCCATGCAGGGCTGAATGCTTCACGAATAACATACATTGGTCCGCCCTGGATCACACCTGCAGAGTCTTTGCCACGATACATTACCGACGCCGTACTTGTAAAGAAGTTGGTAGACATCCCAACAAATGCTGTTACCCACATCCAGAACAACGCACCGGGACCGCCAATTGAGATCGCTGCCGCCACGCCGGCAATGTTCCCCATGCCCACCGTTGAGGCAAGGGCAGTGGAAAGAGCTTCGTATGGACTTATCTGGCCGGGATCGTTGGGGTTGTGATACTTGCCCCGAAGGATTGCGATAGCGTGTGAGAAATACCTGTAGTAAATGAAACGCGAGTAGACCAGGAAGAAAACACCACCAAGGATCAGAAGAAAGAGTACGAAAGTCCAGACAAATGATGCAGTGCTGCTGATGCCTTCGCTGATGGATTGTAGGAGGGAGGGTTCACTGATCGTTTCGTTCATGGGCTCGGTTTAGGTAACCCAAATAAAAGCAATAATGGCTACGCGTCAAAACGATCCAATACCGTGGCGCAGCCTTTCGCCAGATCTTTCCAGTGCCCGATAGGTACTTTGAAGATGATCGTGGTAGCAGGACTTAGTTCTTCGACAACACTATTGGTGATAAATTCTGCGAAGTAACTTATTGTTGGATTATGACCGACGATCGCAATGTTTTGATGAGCATCTGCATTTTGTATGATCGCGAACAGTGTGCCAACCGATGCCTGGTAAAGTTCATCTTCAACAGTTACGAGATCTGTTGAACCAATCTGCTCTGCGATGAGTTGAGATGTTGTTTCAGCACGTGATGCCGGGCTCGATAAGATCATATCGATATGCACGGATTGATCGCGCAAAAACGCGCCAGCAGATGCAGCCTGACGAATACCAGCCGTCGTTAATTCCCGATCTTTATCGGTTTGGCCGGTTACCTTTTCGGCCGTTTCTGCATGACGTATAAGAATTAAATGCTTCATCCGTGTTCGCAAAGGTAATTTGCAGGAATTTAACTTCACTAACTCCCTGAAAATCACGCTGAATTTGCGATTGTGAAAAAAATCGGATATTTGAAGCCCTTGTTCCAAAAAACTGAGCATGTCAAAGAATCTTGTTATTGTTGAGTCTCCGGCTAAAGCGAAAACTATTGAAGGCTACCTGGGTAAGGATTTTAAGGTAACGTCAAGCATGGGACACGTGCGCGATTTGCCCAAAGGAAATGGCTCGATCGACATTGAAAACAATTACGAACCAACCTACGAAGTAAGTCCCGATAAGAAGGAAGTCATCTCTAACTTAAAGAAGCTGACAAAGGACGCCGAGATGGTTTACCTGGCGAGTGACGATGACCGCGAAGGCGAAGCCATTGCATGGCACTTAAAAGAAGTACTCGATCTTACTGATAAGAATACACGACGAATTGTATTTACCGAGATCACCAAGAATGCAATTCAAAATGCATTGAAGAGTCCACGCGGTATCGACATCGATCTTGTTAATGCACAACAAGCACGTCGTATCCTCGATCGCCTCGTTGGTTTTGAGCTATCACCAATACTCTGGAAAAAAATCAAGACCGGGTTGTCCGCTGGTCGCGTTCAATCAGTTGCAGTTCGCCTCGTTGTGGAACGCGAGCGCGAGATAGATAAGTTCGAAGCGAAGTCTTCGTTCAAAGTCACTGCGATATTCGATCTCGGGAAGAACAAACAACTCTTCGCTGAGCTTCCTTCGAAATTTGATTCCGAAGCCGAAGCAATGGAGTTTCTCGAATCGTGCGTTGGTGCTACGTTCACCATCGGCGACCTTCAAAAGAAACCCGGTAAGAAATCACCTGCTCCTCCATTCACAACTTCAACGTTGCAACAGGAGGCCGGCCGTAAGCTCGGCTTCTCGGTTTCTCAAACCATGGTCGTTGCCCAGAAGTTGTACGAAGCCGGTAAGATCAGTTACATGCGTACCGACTCTGTCAACCTTTCGGAAGAAGCGATCGCCGGCGCAACCCGCCAGATCGAAACCGCCTTCGGAAAGGAGTACGTTTTCAACCGCAGGTTTAAGACTAAATCAAGTGGCGCCCAGGAAGCTCACGAAGCTATCCGCCCCACGGACTTTTCGGTTACCGACCCGGGCATGGATCGCAATGGCCTGCGCCTTTACGACCTCATCTGGAAACGCGCCATCGCCTCGCAAATGGCTGACGCTGAGCTCGAAAGAACTACCGCACTCATCAATATTTCCACCAACCCCCGCCAGCTCCAGGCTACCGGTGAGGTCATCAAGTTCGATGGCTTCCTGAAAGTCTACATGGAATCGCAGGACGAGGACGACGGCGATGAAGAACAGGGCGGAAAAGTATTGCCCCCCCTCAAAGTTGGCCAGGGCCTGAAACTGGACGAACTGACGGCAACGGAGACATTCACGCGCCACCCGGCACGATATACCGAAGCCAGCCTAGTGAAGAAACTGGAAGAACTGGGCATTGGCCGCCCGTCGACCTATGCGCCCACAATCTCGACCGTACAGAAGCGTGGCTATATTATTAAAGAGAGCCGCGAAGGGAAAGAGCGCTCGTACAAGGTCCTGCAGTTGATCGACAATAAAGTGTCGCAACGGGCTGAAAGCGAAATCACCGGTGCCGAGAAGAATAAGCTGTTCCCGACGAACATGGCAATGATCGTGAATGACTTCCTTGTGGAGCACTTCCCCGACATTACCAACTACTCGTTTACTGCAGAGATCGAACAGGAGTTCGACGAGATCGCGAGCGGTAAGCTCGAGTGGCACAAGATGATCGACCAGTTTTACAAGCCATTCCACAAGGTGGTTTCAAAGACTGAAAAAGTCGAAAGATCTTCTGTTGCCAACAAGGTTCGTGAGTTGGGTGTACACCCGAAGAACGGACTGAAGATCTATGCGAAGCTTGGAAGGTTTGGAGCTTATGTTCAGCTGGGCGAGAACCCGGAAGACGGCAAGGAAGGCAAACCGAAGTTTGCACCGCTTCGCCAGGGCCAGTTCCTCGAGAACATCAGTATTGAGGATGCACTCGAGCTATTCAAGATGCCACGCGACATGGGCACCTTCGAAGAGAAACCCGTTGTTGTGAACATCGGACGTTTTGGCCCTTATGTGATGCACGATAAGAAGTTCGTTTCGATCCCTAAAGAAGAAGATCCGTACACGATCACGCCAGAGCGTGCGGTTGAACTGATCGAACAGAAGAGGATCGCCGACGCGAACAAGACCATTAAGACTTTCGAGGCAAACCCGGATATTTTGATACTCAATGGACGATTCGGTCCGTACATCAAAGCCGGTAAGAAGAACGTGAAGATCCCCAAGGGAAGGACACCTGCAGAGCTCACGCTCGAAGAGTGTGTTGAACTTGCCGAGAAAGCTCCCGAAAGGAAGGGAAGGTTCTTTAAGAAGAAAGCGTCGTAAGCCAGGTCAGCACATTGTGCCGCTCCGAGCAGATAGGCCATTTGATATTGGTGTTGTCTGCACGGCTGTTCAATGCATTATCGCGACAGTGTTCCATTGCAAGCTCGTTCAATAAATATTCTTCATGGATCTCTTCGAGAGGTCTGAAATACAATTCCCTTAGGAAAGCCGGAATGTTATCGCGGGTGTTCATGATGAACTCCATGAACTCGGAGTCTTCATCTTGCGTTGCAATGCGATCGATCGGATGGACATCGTCGAAGAGATTCAGGCACCATGCGAGTGTCCGTGCCGCATCGAATTTCCACGCCATGTCATTTGTTTTCTCGTCGGCGTCGTTCTTGTCGAGCAGGAAGTCCTGTTCTTCCGATGTTGTCAGATCCCACATGTTGTTGTCCTTCAGCAGATTGATGAAGGCGTAACGTTCGTCGGGGAAATATGACACAGTAGCAACAGCATATAAAATGAACATCCTGCAACCCGCGTCATGCGGGCTTTGAAAAGACTCGGGGTGATGTTCGAGATAGGGCAAATGAGTTATCCGACGATCGGTTATCCCAAACGTTGCCAGGCGTTTTTCCAATCTTTTCTTTTTCTCGTTCAGGAATTCGGTTGCTGCTGTCTCCATAGGTCAGGGAAAGGGATGGTCACACGGAAAGCTTCGACAGGTACTCGTAACTTTTTCGAAGGTCTTCAACAGCTTCGGGTGCGAGATCGCGTTCGACGATAAAATGTTCTACACCTGATTTCTTTGCGGCAGCGAGAATGCTCTTGAGATCCAACACGCCACTGCCAGCGTTGGCCAGGTAGGGGAACAGCTCGATCCATTGATTGGAGTCGCCACCGTCGCCTGCAAAGCGTACTGCCTTCGACATATCTTTGATGTGCATCAACCTGAAACGACCCCTGTATTTGGAGAGGTAATGAACAACGTCGACACCACCCGCAGTCATCCAGTAGATGTCCATTTGGAAGAACACGAGATCGGGATCTGTGGAGAGCAGTGTCAGTTCCATGGGAACTGTTCCGTTGATCTCTTTCAATCCGTTGCCGTGATTATGATATGCGAAGCGCACGCCGTTCTTCTTTGCGGTGCGTCCGATCTCGTTGAAGTCTTCTGCCTGTTTTTTGTAGGCATCGAGATTGGGTTGCGTAGGAGCAGAGGGAAGGACGATGTATTTGGCGCCGAGTGTTGCGGCGGCTTCACCCTGTTTGGCCATTGCGTCAGCATCGTGGAGCGTGGCCATGCCGGTGTGAAGAGATGATGTTTTGAGACCGTTGTCATCGAGGATCTTTTTGACCTCTTTAACACTTAGTCCATAGAAGCCGCTGCCGCTGAAGCCTACAGCCGGAGCGACAGCTTTCCATCTTTCTTTGTCTTCGTTTGCGCTGAAATCGTAAGGGCCATAGAACTCGATCTCCTTGTAACCGACCTTTGCGACCTTCTGCATGGTGCCCGCGAAATCGCTTTCAACGAGTCGTGGTATGGAGAACAATTGAACTCCGAATTTTTTTATTGGGGCAAAGGACAAGTGTGGCAAGGCAAGGCCGGCGGCGGCGAGAGCGGCAGATTGTTTCAGAAATTGCCTGCGTGTAGCTGATTCCATCCCGGAAATATTTGGTGTTAAATTACTTCATGAAATTTACGATTTATACTTCAATGATGCTGTTCTTAATGGGCTGCTGGGAAAAGAAAGATATCGAAGGGACATAGCGGTTTGTAGCGGATCAACAAACCGATGATAATGGAAAAGTTGTTAAAGAAGGTGCGGCTGTCGACGGCTTGCTTATTTATACGCCGCAAGGCAAGACGAGTGTTCAACTGTTGTGGAAGGACACGCGAAGCGCGATCATGCAGCCAAGTACCAGTGGCAGGTTTGTTTGGTGCGGAAAAAATAGGACCTTTCAGTTCTAACCCGCTCCCGACTATGAAGACATACCTGCTGCTTATCACCACCTGTTTGAGCCTGGCTACCTACGCTCAGTCACCCGAACTCGAAAAATTCATCAGCCACCCGATCGAATCCGGTTTCTCATCGTCTGCCGATGGGCGCAACCTCGCGTGGGTGATCAACGATCACGGTAAACGAAACATCATTGTGAAGGTTGGTAACGAACCACCGAAACAACTTACCAGCTACACGCAAGACGACGGGCAGGAAATATCACAGATCACATTCAGTCCAAACGGAACGATCATGCTTTATGTGCGCGGCGGATCAGCAAATCCCGCCAGTCTTGCTGAAGGCACCGAGCAGGCGATCTGGTTCAAGGATCTAACGTCGAAGAGCAGTGTGCCCGCAAAGATCACGACAGGAGGCAGGCCAGTGTTTTACAAAGATGGATACAAGTTTATCTTCAGCCGCGACGGTCAGATATTCGAGTCGCCGCTCGATGTCAACGCTGCACCCAAACAGTTGTTCCAGGCGCGCGGTGCGAACATCGATCCGGCATTCTCGCCCGACGGTCGCAGCGTACTGTTTACAAGCGATCGTGGAGACCACTCATTCATCGGGGTGTATAATCTCGACACCAAACTCATCAAGTGGATCTCACCCGACGTTACCCGCGATGCCAACCCGGTATGGTCGCCCGGCGGCGACCAGGTTGCGTTCGTAAGAACTCCCGGCGCCAAAGTCGATGAGCTTGACAACCTGGTGGGTGGAACGCGATTCGAAATTGTCGTGGCCGACGCCAGGACAGGAAAAGGCAACAGCGTTTGGAAGTCTCCCGCAGACGACGGTGGATTTTCGCAGTACTATACAAACGTGCCGCTTGCATGGACGAAGACCGGACGGATACTCTTCTTTTCTGAGCACACCGGGTGGCTTCACATGTTCTCCATGACTCCAACCGGCGGCGATGTGAAAGACATCACTCCAGGCGACGGCGAAGTTGAGAATATCGTTCTCGATGCAACAGGTGCGAACATTTACTTCGATGGCAATCGTGAAGACATCAATCGCAGGCACATCTGGAAATCGGACGTAACAAAGGGAACACCTGTTGCTGTTACTTCCGGAGAAGGCATTGAGTATCAACCGGCATTTGCGGGAAATGTGCTTTATTGTTTCCGTTCAACATGGAACACTTCGAGGATGCTCGTGCGTGTTGATGAAAATGCCAAAACTACCGTGCAGGCTTTTCCTCAGAAGATAGCGGTGTACGCACCAAATGATTTTGTGAAGCCCGAGCCGGTAACTTTTAAAGCTGCAGACGGCACAACCGTTCACGGACAGTTATTCATTAATCGAAACCTGCCAGGCAAACGACCAGGACTCGTGTTCATGCACGGTGGTCCGATGCGACAGATGCTCCTGGGTTATCACTATGGCGACTACTACATTAATTGCTACGCTTTCAATCAATATCTCGCCAACCAGGGCTATGCTGTAATTGCAGTTAACTATCGTTGTGGTACCGGTTACGGTAAGGATTTCAGAAGAGTAAAAACTCAAGGACCACGCGGTGCAAGTGAGTACCAGGATGTTGTTGCTGCCGCGAAGCATCTGCAGAGCCTGCCGGAAGTTGATGGCGGTAAAATTGGTCTTTGGGGCGGATCGTATGGCGGATATCTCACAGCGATGGGACTTTCGCGCAATCCTGAATTGTTCAAAGCAGGCGTGGATATTCATGGAGTTCACGATTGGTCGTGGCGCGCGAGAACTTTCCCCGGGGCACCCGGTGGCTGGTGGGGTATAGGCAAGAATGAAATGGACGTAGCATACAAATCGTCGCCGTCGTCGGATATCTCCAGGTGGACCGCGCCGGTACTCATGATACATGGCGACGATGATCGCAACGTTCAGTTCCAGGAAACGACCGACCTCGCAACAAAACTTCGTGAGAAGAATGTGCGTGTCGAGATACTTGTGTTACCTGATGAAGTGCACGGCTTCCTGAGATATCAGAGCTGGGCAAATGTTTTCGATACAGCGAAAGAATTTTTCGACAGGCAATTGAAGAACGTACAATGAAACCAAAGCTGGTGGCCTTAACGGGTGCGGGCATTAGTGCAGAAAGCGGGATCCCTACATTCAGGGATTCCGGTGGGTTGTGGGAAGGACACCGCGTAGAGGACGTAGCAACACCTGAAGGATGGATGAGAAATCCGGAGATGGTGCTCGACTTTTACAACCAGCGAAGGAAGCGTGCCCGCGAAGTTGAACCCAACCGGGGTCATATTGTCTTCAAAGAGCTTGAGGAATTTTTCGATGTTACAATCGTAACTCAGAACGTCGACAATCTTCATGAGCGAGCAGGTTCGGGTAATGTCATTCACTTGCATGGAAGCCTCTTTGAGTCGAGAAGCACGAAGGATGAAACCCTCGTTTATGCGATCGAAGGATGGGAGTTGAAGATGGGAGATCTTTGCGAGAAAGGCTCGCAGTTGCGACCGAACATTGTGTGGTTTGGTGAGATGGTGCCGATGATGGAAGTCGCTGCAGAGATCGCCAACGAAGCCGACGTGTTCGTGGTAGCTGGAACGTCGATGGTGGTTTACCCCGCGGCGGGACTCATCGAGTACGTAAAACGTGAAGTTCCGAAATACATCATCGACCCGAATAAACCATCGGTGCCGGGTGGATCATCGATCCATTTCATTACCGAAAAAGCCAGTACAGGGATGGAGAAATTAAAACAGATCCTGTTAGCGGAGCGATAGGATAAACTTCCTGAATTTTTCCGTATCGAAGTTCGTGGCTCCAACTTCTTTACGCACGATCTTGCCTTCTTTATCGATGATAAGTGTTGTTGGGATTCCCGGAACATCTAACTGGGAAGTGAGGGAACCTGATGGCCGATACACGGGAAATGTATACTTATTCCTGGTGATGTACGGAGTGATCTTCGGTTCATCCTTGTCGTAGTCGACTGATAAAATGACGAACACAACATCGTCGCTGCCCACTTTTTCATAAAGGCTTTGGATGGTAGGCATTTCCGAACGGCAAGGTCCGCACCATGTAGCCCAAAGATTCAGGAACACAACTTTGCCTTTGAAGTCTTCGAATTTTATGCGTTGGCCGTTGAGTGTGCGCAGCGTAAAGTTGTAGTCGAACGACTCGGGGTTCTTCAACGGCTTTGTGCTCGCGTTACGAATACCCGTTTTCAGCAATGCCGATTGAGTGAAACTGGAGACGCTGCTCATCAACCCGGTTACCTGCAGTAAGGCGATGACGATAAACGCCGTGATGAGGGGCTTGACCCATTGGAACAGTTTTTTCAGGATTATTTGCGCCTTTGCGTGCATTTTCATTGGGTCTTTGAGGGAACCTGCTTTTTGGATTCTTTCAACAAATGTGCGTAAATTGACAAATTCGGGCAATAAAAAGTATCAATGAAACTTGCCGTTTCGCTTCTCACCCTACTTGTTCTGGCATCAGCAAGTGTTTTCGGTCAAAAAATCAAGTACAAAGACCTGTTCGTTTTGCTGGACTCAAAGCAATACAACGATGCGGAGCCGTTTCTCCGCAAATACCTGAAAGAGAACGCCGACAATCCCAACGCACAGCTTTTCATGGGCTTCATCCTGCAGGAAAAATGCTTTAAAGCAGACGTCCTGAAAGAGGCAGATAAGGTTGCCGTGAATGCCGACTCTGCGGTGATCTATTACAACCTGGCCCACACCGCTATCACGGAGAAAGAAATAAAACGCAACGACGAATACTATCAATCCTACAGTCGCCGTGACCAACGCACCGGCGAGTACGGGATCAAGATGTCCGACATCCACCTGGACATTGAAAAGAGGATTGGTGAGGTAAAGGACCGCAAAGAAAAAGTGCAATCGCTTCGCTCACAGTTCGTCGCATGGGAACGATTGTATCAAAAAAGCGCATCGGAGTTTAAGGCAATCCAGGAGGCATTTCCCGGCGAAAAAGAATTCCTTCTGCAGTCCGACGACAAGTCTGTTGCCGCACTGAAGTTGATCAAGACAAACTTTGACTCATGCACGATGATGTTTGCGGCTTATAAGAACACGTTGTCGCATCTCGGGAAAACAAAATACAATCAGCAGTTCGAGGCAAAGAAGATCGTTAAGTTTAAGGAAGACGGTAAAGGCTTGCCTGATTTCTATTCCGACGACCTCAAGGTGTGGAACTACGACGAATGGGCTTCGGCAGCTTTAGATGAAATTCAGAACGAGGTGGTGCCGTTCCGTGAGAAACTTGTAGCCTACGATGTTGAGATCAACAAGCTCTTCGACAAGATCAAGAAAGATTCAACGTCGGTTACGAAAGATCTTCCTGCAGTAGAACAGAAGGTGCGTACTAATCCTGTCGCACGCTTCGATGCTTCCCCGATGCCGCTCATGCTCTTCCACATGAAGATCGAGGAGCTTCGATTCACTTCAAGTCATATCGATAATCGTAAGCAACGCGATTCTGCAAGTTTTGCTGTTCGTCTCGAGGCAATCAAATCGGAGCTGAAGACGTTGAATAAGCTCGACAGCGTTGCGGGCATCCTTGCTGCAAAAGATATCGAGAAAGAAACTGCCAACTATCAGCACTTCGTTACGAATGCCTATGGGAGCACAAACACGTTGAAGAGTCTCATTAGCGCGACGAAGGAATTTTCGGAGCACGAAAAACATAAGCGTGAAGACGTCGTGGTGTCGCTCTCGAATTCACTCAACTGGCTGGTGATCGACAAAGACTCGATTGCGCTGGGTTCAGTGAAGCAGAAGAGACCGAATCACTTCCCGTTGATGACCGCAGCAGAGAAGTTTACATCGGGCGTAAAGTACGGTGCAGACTCGTTGGCTACCGGCTTCTTTTATACGATCACCCCCAACAGGGTCCCCGACGTAAAGGTCTCATTTACAGTGGATAAGGTGAATTTTGCTAAACGAAATCTTCCGGTTCTCAAAGGTCTCGCGGCGGGCAACGAAACCGGCGACGTATACTATTCTTTGATCTACAGCGAGACCAAAGAGAAAGACAAATTCCCTGTTACAATCGCCAAGATCTCGAAGCCCACCGGGCTTGTATGGACGTCCAATTATAAGTTCGATTTCCTTCCTTCTGAGCTTATCGTTTCACCCGACACAGGAGAGCTTGCTGTCAAGATCACCGCGCCCGGAGGCGAAAGCAAGCTGATCAACCTCGACAAGAACGGGAAGCAGTTATAGTTCGAATTCAGTTCCCGTCTTCAGGAGTCTTCTGAGTTTCCGACCATTGATTGTTTGTTCGATCCACATCCGCCATCGCCTGGCTGGGATCAATCTCGATTGAAGCAACTTCAGTTATTGACCTTTGGATCGTAGCCTTATAAACCGGGTTTACCCATGCCCAGTCGGGGAGGATTTCCGTTTTCATAGAAGCATTGCCTACAGGCTTGTTACCCATTGTTTCATTGAGAGGAATATAGAGTAGCTCTTTCGTGCCATCCTTGAATGTGACCACCAGGTCGATCGGCATTGGGATGAGACCTACGCGGCCCAACACCACTTCGGTGCGGTCGCCATTGTCGTTAACCTCTTTGATCTCATAATCGATCTTTTTGTTGGTGTTTATGAAATAACGGTAGTACCAATGTAGTTGCATGCCTGAAGTTTTCTCCAGCACACGGAGAAAATCATTTGGTTCCGGATGCCTGAACTTCCATGTATTATAGTATCGCTTCATTCCCTTGTCGAAATTCTTTTCACCGACTATGTATCGAAGCTGGTGAAGGAATACTTCGCCGGTTGTGTACGAACCGACTTTGTATCCGCGGTCGGTTTCAAAATGATCCGAATGTTGATTGGGAACTTCAAACAGTCCACGACTCATACGTGTGAAGTAACTCTTATAGGCACCGGCGTGCTTGTTCTCTGTATGAGTAATCGATGCGATCACTTCATCGAATGCGAAGTCGGCAAATCCTTCGTCCATCCAGGCATGCAGGGCCTCGTTCGACGCGAGCACCGCCTGGTACCAGCTGTGGGCCACTTCGTGAACGGCTGTTGATACCAGGCCTTCGAGCTTGCCTTCACCGAGTATCAACGTACACATCGGGTATTCCATGCCGCCGTCTCCGCCCTGGATCACTGAATATGTTTCATACGGATATTTTCCATAGGTGTCGTTCATGAAACGAAACGTTTCAACAATGATTGGTTGCAGCGCATGCCATGTAGAGGTTGTCTTCTCGTTCTTCTGATAAAAGAAGTGTACGTCGGGGCCGTTGGGCACCTTTACCTTGTCGTGCGTGAAGTCGGGATCGGCGGCCCATGCGAAGTCGATCACGTTCTTTGCTACAAAATGCCATTTGAGATTTTTGTCTTTTCGCACAGGCTTGCTCCCGGCTTTACCATAACCATGACCGATCTTGTCGGGATCTTGGAGGATGCCGGTGCCAGCCACAACGAACGACGAGTCGATAGCGATCGTGACGTCGAAGTCGCCCCAGATGCCGTGAAACTCACGTGCCACATACTGGTATGCGTGCCATCCCTGGAAATCGTACTCGGCCATTTTAGGATACCACTGTGTCATCGAGTACGAGATACCCTCTATGTTGTCCCTGCCGCTGCGGCGGATCTGGAGAGGCACCTGCGCTTCGAAGGTCATGTTGAATGTAGTTTTGGAGCGCGGCATGATAGGCTTCGCGAGTTGCACTTCGAGAATAGTGCCATTCACTTTCGTAACGACAGTCTTTCCATCTTGCTTCAGGCTGTTTACTTTTTGATAACCTATCTCGTTTTGCTGGAGCTTCGAGATACGTGAGCCAACGCGTTTGTCGGGGTCGCTGATGTTCTGGTGACGAACATCCATCATGCTGCCCGGTTGGAATGCATTGAAGAAGAGGTGATAGTATACCTTGTTAAGCGTATCGTTCGAGTTGTTGAAATAGACGAGCTCCTGGTCGCCAGTAACGATATGAGTCTTTGTATCGAGGGCAACGTTCATGGTGTATTCGGCACGTTGTTGCCAGCGATAGTCTTGTGAGTAGGAGGTAAGGCAGAGGAGGACGAGTAGAGTTGAGCCCAGCAGCTTCATTTTCAAACGATTTCGAGGGGAAATTATCAAATCGTTGATTGGGATCAAACGGGATTTACAGATCGAAATACCGGGTTATACTGAGGCCTGCATAGCCCGTCCGATAGGTTTCTACCCCCTCGCCGGGCAGTCCCTTTTGGAAATTAAGGTTGTAGCTCGCCATTAGCGACCAATCCTTATACATGACTGAAACGGGGATCGAGACCACGTAATTCATAATTCCCCAGACGGTCCGATCCTTTAAACTGAAAAGCGGCTTGCGCTGCGCCAGTAACATCGCCCGCTGAAGTCGCGTAGTATAATTTGGAACGTACTCCTGGATCGTTTCGCTGCCGTACCACAATCCCACCGTAGGCAAGAACGAGATTCGGTCGACACCCAACCATTTCTTCTTCGTCAGGTTAAGCCCGACCGATGGCGCCAGGCGATGGGAGAGAAGCTCGCCGAAATAGAAGTTGTAATCAAATCTGAACACAAACTTCTTTACTTTAAAGTAGTTCGACAGGTAGATGTTGTTTGTGTAGGGAGTATAAACATCTTCGTCGCCTTTGACAGGCGTATAAAAGTAATGGTCGTATTCAACGAGTAACGACCAGTATTTTTTGATCGATGTGAGATAACCTATTGCGCCAATCGTGAGATAGTAAGCTGGTTCGTATTGATTGGTATAGTATCCCGATACGTCGAGATACGCGCCAGTCTTATGATAATAGGAGGCGCCTGCATTCAGTCCGAATTGTCTTACGCTGGAGCTTCCGTTACCAACTATGTTGTTATTGTATCCAACTCTCACGGCCAGTTGAGATCCCAGGGGTTCGGTTGCGAGCAATACACTATCGATCAGGTCGAGAATTGAAAGTGAGTCGGCCGAGTTAAGAATAGAATCCATTTCGGCAATGAAGGGGTCGTTTCGCAGCAATAGCGAATCTGGTGTCTGGCTTCGGGCGTCAGAAAAAAATAGCCAGGTCGCGAGTAAGCAGAGTACGACCTTTTTCAAATATCAGTTGCGTTGCTGGAGGCGTTGGTTTCGTTCTCGAAAATTCTCCCTTCGTTGTTGATTGAGGCGTCGTTGCTGAAGCATATCGCGAAAATCATTTTCAGCCCGACGAAGGTTGATCATTTGTTCTGCGCTGATCACTTTAAGTAACCGGTCCGAATAATCTTTTTCAAGATTCAGAATATTCTGTTTGACGGTTAATCCAAGATCGACGACTCTCTTTTGTTTTTCAGGATCCGGGTTCTTTGGATCGATCTCTTGTTGGGCAGCCCTTAATTTCATTAGCTCGGACCTACGATGCTCAGCAAACTCGCGATACACCGGCCAGAATTTTTCAGCTTGTTCCGTAGTGAGGTTCAGCTTCTCTGTGAGATATGCAATGCGAAGGTTGTTGATCCGTTCCTGAGCTTTCGGATCGAGCTGTGCGGGCTCCGGATCATCCTGCTGTGCAAAAGCACCAAA
>DASRSO010000179.1:0-16805 GCA_035656375.1 Cyclobacteriaceae bacterium
TCGCAGTCCTCCCTCCCGAATAACCTTGCAGAGTAGTTCAATCCTTTTCTCACGATCGATCTTCGTCAATGGCTTCGACGACAACACGAGGTTTCCCACGCGCTTCTCGGTTGCACCAACGATACCGCGTTCACTATCCCAGCGAAGACTTTCATGTTCTGTTGCCAGTTCTTTAAGATCGTTTTCATTAACCGGTGCGGCAAGGAATATCTTGTCTTCCAGCAAGTGTGCAACCGCCAGCCACGGTTCGCGCGTCAGCGGATCGTTTGCCGGCAGCTTCACAACACGTCCGCCCGCAAGCTTGAAACGTTCGCTGTGCTTTCCCTCCTGGCGTGCTATCCGCTCAGGATATGCTGCCGCAACAAGTTCTCCGACCTGCTCATCGGCAACTACAGCACCCGATGATCTTATGTTGAACAACCTTCTCCATGAGCCCGAAAGTTTTTCTATGCGGTCAAGAACATTCCGGTCTCCGCTTGTTCTTTCACCACCGCGATATTTCCGAAGCATTTCCACGCGAAGCGAAAGGTCTGCACCTCCATCACGAAGCGGGTCTCTTTCTTCAAGCAACGCAGCTACATCTGCGGCAACGGACAGCACATCATTGCTCATTCCCTTCGCAGCCAAAAGCATGTGCGCGATCCGCGGATGCGTCGGCAGCTTCAACATGTCTTTGCCGCGCGATGTTATGGCTGCATTCTCAACGGCATCGAGTTGCTCTAAAAGTTCGGTGGCCTGGCTCACAGCACCCACGGGCGGAGTTGTGATCCAGCTCAACTCATTTACATTCTTAATTCCCCACTGAAACAACTCAAGCATTAAAGGTGCGAGATCGGCTTCTTCAATCTCAGGTTTTCGCGACGCCTGCAAGTGATGCTGCGTGGCTTCAGGCCATAGCCTGTAAACAATTCCAGGTCCCAACCTTCCCGCACGACCCGCACGTTGATCGGCTGCATCGCGCGTCACGCGAACCGTCTCCAATCGCGTAAGCCCGCTACGCACATCATACCGCGGCACACGAGAGTACCCGCAGTCAATAACAATCTTTATCCCTTCAATCGTAAGCGACGTCTCCGCAATGGACGTAGCAAGTATAATTTTTCTTGCACCCGACGGATCCGGCATCAACGCGTCCTGCTGCTGCTTAAACGGGAGATCTCCATAAAGCAAGTGCACCCGCGCACCAACATTCGATTCTTCCAACAACTGTTGCGTTCGCAGGATCTCGCCAGCCCCGGGAAGAAACACGAGTATGTCGCCACTCGCTTCAGCCATCGCTTTTGCAATAGCTTTTGCAACACGGGCATGTATCGGGCTATCCGGATCGATGTTCAGGTATCTCCGCTCAACGTCGAACTGTTTCCCGCGACTTGTGATCACGGGTGCCTTAAGTTTTGCTGACAACATCTCGCTGTCGAGCGTAGCCGACATGATCAGTATCCGCAACTCCGGTCGCAATACTTGTTGAACCTGTAAGCTCAGCGCCAGGGCGAGATCTGCCTGCAGACTTCGTTCATGAAATTCATCGAAGATGATCATGCCCACATCTTCCAAAGAATTGTCAGACTGGATCATCCGTGTGAGAATGCCTTCCGTCACTACGTGCAGCTTCGTGCGCGAGGTCACCTTCGATTCAAACCGTACACTGTAGCCAATCACCTCCCCGAGCTCCTCTCCTCTAAGCGATGCCATTCGTGAAGCCACTGCTTTGGCAGCCAGTCGCCGCGGTTCCAGCATAACAATCTTCTTTCCTTCGAGCCACGGTTCGTCCAAAAGGTTGATGGGCAGTATGGTCGACTTCCCGGCACCGGGAGGAGCCTGAAGTACCGCTGTCGACTCGGCGAGAAGGGCAGCTTTTAAGCCAGGAAGGGCTTCGAATATTCCCAAAATAAGAATTTAAGTCCCAAAATCAGACGTTTAGCTCCCAAAAACCCTGTTTTTAGCTTGATTTCCCACAGGTATGTGCTTTGCAATTACAGGCTAAAAATAAGTTTCTACTACTAATCATGAAAACGATCTTCATTCTCGATGAAAATTCAGACAAGCGAAACCAGATGACCCACCACCTTACTGCGATGGGATTTGATGTATGTTCGTTTGCCTCGATCGACTTCGTAGCGGTGAATGAAAAACCCTTCACCGTTATCCTTGACGAAAAATTCAATTTCGGTGGAAAGAACGGGATCCAGGTTATTAAAAAGATCCGTAAGAAGTTGTCGAATGCCCCGGTGCTCTTTATGAGAAACAGGATCGATAGCAAGAGTTCTTCGGAAGCCAGGAAAGCTGGTGCTTATGTGGTGATTGAAAAGAACTCTGCACAGTTTGTGAACCTCCGCACAGCTTTGGATCAACTTGTAAGTGATCCTCCGAAGATGAACTGGTTCATGAGGTTGTTCTCAAAGAAGCAAGTACAAAGTTTGCCCGCGTTGAGTGTCTAACAAAGCGGTCACTTTCGTGAAATAGTGATATCTGTCAGTTGGTTGGTTTTATTCTGAGGCCAGGTGTATGTCGCACCTGGCCCTTTTATTTCTTTGAAGTCGTCGCTTACGGTTCCCGAAAACGAAATGTAATACGGGTATGTGAGCTTCGTGTCGTTGGCATTGATTCGTATCGAGCCTATCGTTGGCGGGTTGATGTTGTCATACGTAACAGCAGCCATCCCCTTCGTACCATCAACAGTAATCGATTCGTTGGTGACACTCCATGTTGTTCCGCTCTTCACGAGTGTGAAATCGATACTGATCTTTCCGTCGGGTGTTGTGTAAGTCCAGTTTCCTTCGGCGGATGAAAATTTAGGATCGTCGTCTTTACAAGACACCAGCGCAACTACAGCCAAAAGAACAAAAAGCTTTCTCATATACGTGCCTGATAAGTGTACAATTCGTAGTATCTCCCTTTCAAATCGATCAACTCATCGTGACGTCCGCGCTCCACGATGTTTCCATGCTCTATCACCAGGATCTGGTCGGCCTGACGTATCGTACTTAGCCTGTGAGCTATTACAAAGGTAGTACGATTTGCCATCAGTTTCTTTAAACTTTCCTGTATGTACGATTCACTTTCTGTGTCGAGGTTTGATGTGGCTTCGTCGAGAATTAAAATGCGTGGGTCGGCTAATATTGCGCGTGCAATGGCGATCCGTTGACGTTGTCCGCCGGACAGCTTTACACCACGCTCGCCAATTACCGTGTCCAAACCTTTTTCAAACCTTGCAGTAAACTCGTCGACGTGGGCGGCCTTTACGGCGTCGGTCAATTGTTGTTCACTGGCGTTTGGCCTGGGGAATAAGATGTTCTCACGAATGGTGCCTTCGAAGAGAAAATCATCTTGCAGCACAACACCCAGCTGGCTTCGGTAGCTCTCCAGGGTGATCTGGGAAAGATCCCTTCCATCGACGGTGATCAGGCCAGTGACGGGACTCATGAATGTTGCCACCAGGCCCGCAATAGTTGTCTTGCCCGAACCAGAGGTGCCGACCAGTGCAGTAACACTTCCCGACTTCGCACTGAAAGTAATGTCTCTCAACACTTCCTTTCCTTCCTCATAGGCAAAATGAACATCTTTGAATTCTATATCTCCTTTAATAACACCTATGCGTTCGGTACGGGTAGTGCCGTCGTCTTCAATGGCCATGTTCATGAGCTCTTCGGTGCGATCGAGGCCGGCGAATGCTTCCGTCAACTGGCTGCCGATGTTGCTCATCTGCACGATGGGAACGATCATGAAACCCAGGAACACGGTAAATGAAACAAGGTCACCTTTGGTCAGTGTTGAGTCCATTACCTGGTAGGCGCCCACGCCCATGATGAAAGAGCTCGCGAGACCCAGCAAGAGTGCGCCGAGACTTGTTACGAAGCTTGTTGTTGTAAGACTCTTCTTCACGTTGAGGAACAATCGTTCCACCCCGCTCTCAAAAACTTTGATCTCCTGCTGTTCTGCATTGAAACCTTTGATCACGCGCACCCCGTTGAGTGTTTCGGTAAGCCTGCCGATCACATCTGCGTTGATCACGCCGCGCTCGCGGAAGATTGGCCGGATGCGGGAGAATGCCCGCATCGATACAACACCGAAAACTATAATCGGCACGAGTGCACAAAGCGTAAGCAGGGGACTTATCGACAATAAAAAGATCAGTGAGAGAACGGAAGTCAGGATACCTCCCACAAGTTGCACGAGGCCTGTACCTACAAGGTTTCGAACGCCCTCCACATCGGCCATGATCCGGCTTACAAGCTCGCCAGACTTCGAGTTGTCATAAAAACGAACGGGCAACCGGAGAACATGCTGTTGTACTTGGGCACGAAGTTTGGATATGAGCTGCTGCCCTTCGACACTCAGGAGTTGCGTGAGCCAGTAAGATATCGCAGCGCCAAGGGCGACCGAGCTAATGACCGCGATCAACAGAATTTTGAGCATCCCGATGTCGTTTTTATCGATCACATCGTCGAACAGGAACTTGGTGGATGCCGGCATGACCAGGCTCAGAAACCGGCTTAGAATGATCAGGACTAAACCCAGGGCGACGACGCGCCAGCGGGGTAACACGATGGTTTTAAATACTTTGGCAATACTGACTTTGGTCTTCGCTTTCTTTTTAGACATAGGGTTAGATATAGAGGGGTGGCGTCTTACCGATGAAAAAACAACGATTTTGTCCTTTCTCGATAAAGCGTAAATTAACACGTAATCCAAATAAAGAGTTTCCTCCAAACAGAAATCAATAAATCATCATCATGAAAACTTCACGTAGAGAATTTTTGAAGAAAAGTGCGCTGGGTATCGCCACGCTTTCCGTAATGTCGGATTCGGTGTTCGGCATGGCGAAAGGCGAACTCACTGGCGTTCAGTTGTACTCGGTTCGCGACGAAATGAAAGCCGACCCGATGGCAACTTTGAAAGCACTGTCGCAAATGGGCTATAAGGCCGTTGAACACGCGAGCTATCGCGAACGCAAGTTCTACGGCTGGGGTGCGAAAGAATTCCGGAAAATTCTCGACGACCTCGGGTTGGCAATGCCAAGCGGTCACACCGTGATGGGCCCTGCTCATTGGGATGAGGCGAAGAAAGATTTTACCGACGCATGGAAATATACAGTTGAAGATGCTGCCGTTCTTGGTCAGCAATTTGTGATCAGCCCTTCGATGCATGCCGACTATCGCAAGTCGCAGGATGCGCTCAAGAAACTGATGGAGATCTTCAACAAGAGCGGTGAGCTCTGCAAGAAATCGGGAATGAAATTCGGTTATCACAACCACGACTTCGAATTTGCTGAGAAGCTCGATGGCGTGAGTGTGTACGAGATCATCCTTAAGAACACCGATCCTAACCTCGTGATCCAGCAGCTCGATATCGGTAACCTGTACAATGGGGGTGCCAATGCAATGGATGTTATGAAGGCATGGCCCAACCGTTTCTCGTCGATGCACGTGAAAGACGAAATCAAGGCTACCGAAGGCAACGAAAAATTCGAAAGCACGATCCTCGGAACAGGCATAGTTCCTGTAAAAGACGTGATCGACATGGGAAGGAAGACCGGCACTATTCACTTCATCATAGAGCAGGAGTCTTACCAGGGCAAGAAGCCGCTGGACTCTGTAAAAGAGGACCTGGCCATTATGAAAAAGTGGGGATATTGATTGATCTCCGGAACTTATGCTAAATTACCTGCCGGTGCGTAAAACCACCGGCAGTTTTTATATATACCTACACCATTACTCTATCACATGGTAGTAATCAACAGCTACGAGGAATTCGAAAAGTATGTAGGGAAGGAGTTGGGAGTTTCGGATTATCTTAAGATCACTCAAGAACAGATCAACCAGTTTTCGGAGGCAACACTCGACCGTCAATGGATCCACACAGATCCTGAACGGGCTGCAAAAGAGAGTCCGTTCGGCAAGACCATTGCACACGGATTTCTCACGCTGTCGGTGATCCCATACCTGTGGGACCAGATAGCAGAAGTGAACAACATCAAGATGCTTGTGAACTACGGGATTGAATCACTGAAGTTCAATCAACCGGTAGTGGTAGACAGTGAGGTACGCATGCGCGTGAGCTTACAATCAATTGTAAACCTGCGGGGAATCGCGAAAGCAGCCTTGAGTGCTTCGTTAGAGATAAAAGGAAATCCGAAGCCGGCGTTTATCGCGACCATCGTTTTCCTTTACCATTTTAAATAACTGCTACATTTTCGGACCTACCGTCAGCGGCTGCAACGAGATCGGCAGCTTCGTTAACCGTTGCCCTGTCGCTGCAAAGATCGCATTCGCAACTGCGGCCGAGATCGGCGGCAAGCATGGCTCGCCAAGTCCCTGTGGACTGATCTCATTCTTCACGAACTGAACTTCGATCTCCGGCGCATCGGCCATACGAATTAACTTATAGGTATTGAAGTTCGTTTGCTTTGCTTTGCCTTTGTCGAACGTAAGTTCACCGTACATGGCGTGACCAAGACCGTCGATGATACCACCTTCGATCTGGTTCTCTGCACCTGCATAGTTGATAACCTTTCCGCAGTCGACAGCGCAATACACTTTATGAACTTTCACTTTTCCGTCGACAATAGAGATGTCGGCAACCTGTGCAACGTAGGTACCGAATGAGAAGTGTGCTCCGAAACCTTTGTAGATCCCGTTGACACCCTGCGTGCCCCACTTGCCCATTTGAGCTGCCATGTTGATCACCGCTTTGTAACGATCTACATCTGCGTCGATCTTGCCATAGCTGTTCGCTTTACCGCGATCGAGAAGTTCGAGACGGAATGCTACCGGATCCTTCTTCAACGTGTGAGCGATTTCGTCGATGAAGCTCTCTTCTGTAAAGGCTATGAAGTTATGATTGGGTGCTCGCCAGGGACCAGTGGTGATCTTCGATTCGTAGTTGTGACTGTCGATCCGGAACGCCGGCACACAGCCCGCGGGGAATGCATTCTCTCTCGAAGCATTGCCCTGGTTTACGCCAACAGCGATCAGGTACCAACCCGAGAACTGATTGTCTTTATCGATGGCCGCACGATAGCGATACATGCCCATGGGGCGATAGAAGCCACCCTGCTGATCGTCTTCGCGCGTCCAAATCACTTGCACGGGAGCTCTCGCGAGCGACGACACCTGCGCGGCTTCGACTGAATAGTCGGACTGCAGGCGACGGCCGAAGCCTCCACCCTGTCGTGTCATGCCAACGAAGATTTTATCCTCGGGAATGTTCAGAGCTTTCGCAACATCGGCGCGCGTCCTTGCCGGTGTCTGTGTAGGGCCGGTCATCCACACGGTGCCGTCGTCTTTCACATGCGCGAAGAAGTTCATCGGCTCCATAGGTGCATGCGAGAGGAACGGTGCTTCGAACACACGCTCTACTACTTTCGAAGCAGAGGTCAACGCTGCCTCCGCGTCGCCGTCGTTTCTTTTTGGTTGTTCGTGCTTCTGCTGAACGAGCTTCTTGAAAGTCTCCGTCATCTCGGCTGTCGTATCGAGCTTGCCGTCGTCTTCCCACTCGAGCTTCAATGCTTCCCTGCCTTTCTTCGCGAGCCAGGTGGATGTAGCGAGCACTGCAACTTTATTCTCCCACGTCACAACGTTCTTAACCCCGGGGATTGCACGGGCCGCAGTATCGTCGAAGCTCTTAAGTTTTTTGCCGAATGCCGGCGGGCGAGCCACCATTGCATACAACATTCCTTCGATCTTCGTATCTATACCGTACAGGGGCTTGCCACTTACGATCAATTTCGTGTCGACGTTCCGTATGCGTGAACCAATAAGTTTATAGTCTTTCGAGTCTTTAAGTTTCACATCGGCGGGTGGAGTGAGCGTGGCTGCTTTCGCTGCAAGCTCGCCGTAGCCGAGTTTCTTTCCGCTGGGCTTATGTATTACAAAGCTTTTTTCCGCATAGCATTCATTGGAGTTCACGTTCCATGTTTGGGCGGCAGCATCGATCAGCATCTGGCGTGCAGTTGCGCCTGCTTTTCTGAATGACTCCCAACTGCTGCGGATCGATCCGCTTCCACCGGCGACCTGCCGCGTATAGTCTTTCGTATTGAGCGGAGCCTGAACGACCACGACCTTTGCCCAATCTACTTCGAGCTCTTCTGCCACCAACATCGGTAGTGCCGTCTTTATTCCCTGCCCCACTTCGGGGTTGGGTGCCATTAAACTGACAACACCGGCTCCGTCGATTTTTATAAATGCATTCGGGGCAAAGACCTCGTCGGCGAGAAGGCCGCCACTGTCTTTCGATAGGGCGTGGAAGCCGAGCATAAGCCCGCCACCCGCAAGGGCAGTCACTTTAAGAAATGATCTGCGTGAAACTGTTGAAGCGCTCATGGCTTGTTATGCTTTTGTTGCTGCTAAATGAATGGCCGAACGTATACGCTTGTAGGTACCGCAACGGCATATGTGTCCCGACATAGCTGCATCGATATCCTTGTCGGTTGGTTTTGGGTTTCTTTTCAAAAGAGCCGAAGCGGTCATGATCTGGCCGGCCTGGCAGTAACCACACTGGGGCACGTCGGCTTCGTCCCACGCGAGCTGCACGGGGTGATCACCCTTCTCGCTGAGACCCTCGATGGTCACGACTTTTTTGTTCCCGATGGCCGATACCGGCAGCGAGCAGGAACGAACCGGGGTATCGTTCAGGTGCACGGTGCAGGCACCGCACTGAGCTATACCGCAACCGTACTTGGTGCCGACGAGGTTGAGCTCGTCACGGAGTACCCACAGAAGGGGGGTGTCGGGAAGAACGTCGACTGAAACAGATTTTCCGTTAACTGTAAGATTGTATTGTGCCATAACCTTTGGTTAAAACATTAAGATAACAAATTCTTGTTTACGCGCTTCGCGCGATTATTCATGCCTCGCTCCGCCGGTGTTGCGCGAAGGCGCAGCGGGCTTCGGCCGCCGCCCGGCCAATTAGTTTTTACGCAAACGGTTTCAACGTGAAAGGATGCCGATAATCTTACTTCGATGAATCTTAACCGTCGGCAAGCCGTTATCTTTGCAATAAGATTTTTTAAACGATTATGAATTCGGTTCAAGTACTCGGATTGGCGGCTGGTTCTCTCACAACAGTGGCGTTCCTGCCGCAGGTGATCAAGACCTGGAAAAGCGGCTCTGCAAAAGACCTGTCGCTGGGGATGTTCTCATTTTTTTGCCTCGGTGTATTGCTGTGGCTGATATATGGAATAATGGTGAAGGACATACCGGTAATTGCAGCAAACATGGTAACGTTGATGCTGGCATCTACCCTGCTCTATTTTAAGTTGCGGTTTAAAGAGTAGATCCTCTCCACTTCTTCTTTTCGCTTTTTCTTTTTTTGTCAGACAACCTTCTCTCTTTTGAGGCCTTCGAAGCTTTTGTCTTTTTTCTTTTCTTTTGAACTGTGAATGCCTTCGCAAGAAGCTGATCAAGTTTCCCGATAGCAAGTTCTTTGTTCACATGCTGCGACCTGTCTTCCTGGACCTGTACGATCAGGAACCCGTCGTTAGTAAGCTTGAGCTTGTTAAGAATAACAACCTTCTCTTCTTCCGACAAAATTCCCGAACCCAAAACATTAAGTTTCAGGATCACCTTACTGTTCACCTTATTCACATTCTGACCGCCGGGTCCTCCACTGCGGGCCGTAGTGAATTCAATGTCGGGCGCAAGCATTACATGGTCGGGCTTTCTCATTCGAATATTATCTCCTAGATTGGTAACATGACCAATAAACTCAATCGCCGCGAATTCATCAAGCGAAGCAGCGTTGCCGCTCTTGGATTCACCATTCTTCCTTCGTTCCTGAAAGGCGCTGCGCCCAGCGACAAGGTCCGTGTGGTACACGTAGGCCTCGGTGGCATGGGCAACCAGCACATGGAGTGGTTTGCCAAATTGCCCGAAGTCGACATCGTTGGACTCTGCGACGTCGATGAAGAACACCTGGCAAGCACGTTGAAGAAATTGCAGGGCATCAACGCCGATGCAAAGCCTCAACTCTACGACGATTTCCGCAAGGTACTCGAACGAAAGGATGTTGACGCCATCACGGTGGCAACACCCGACCACTGGCACGCTCCCATCGCAACACTCGCCTTCCAGGCTGGCAAAGATGTTTACGGAGAGAAGCCACTGTCGTACTGCGTTCGCGAAGGGCAGGTCATGCTAAAGAATCTAAATCGCTACGATCGCGTGTTCCAGCTCGGCACACAAATACATGCGGGCAACAATTATCACCGTGCAGTAGAGCTCATCCAGTCGGGCGCGATCGGTAAAGTTCATACTGTTCGTTTGTGGAAGACAGGCTTCTCGCCGGGACTTGGAAATCCCGCTGTGCAAACACCACCGAAGTCTCTCAACTGGGACATGTGGCTCGGTCCTGCTCCGTATGCCGAATACTTCCCCGAAAGATGTCACTTCAGCTATCGTTACTTCCTCGATTATTCGGGAGGTGTGTTTGCCGATTTCTGGTGCCACATCGCGGATGTCGTGTGGTGGTCGATAAACCCTACCGGTCTCAAGAGTGTTGTATCACGCGGTGAAAAAACAGACGGCGTTGCAACAGCACCCAAGTGGCTCGATACCGATATGGAGTTTGATAACCTGAAGCTCTACTGGACAAGCACCATACCCGACGTACCGGGCGCGGCCGGCAAACATATCGGCGCATACTTCGAAGGAGATAAAGGAACAATGTTGGTCGATTATGGTACAACGCAGGTTACGATCGGCGGTCAAACCGTGGAAGACCTGAACAGCGTGCCAATCACCATCCAACGTTCACCGGGGCACCAGCAAAACTTTATCGATGCAGTGAAGTCGCGCAAGAAGCCCGAGTCTAATCTTGAGTACGCCCGCGCGATGACATTACCCATGCACCTTGCATTGATCTCATGGCGGCTGAACCGCAAGCTCGAATGGAATGCGAAGAAGGAAAAGTTCAGGGGAGATAAGGAAGCAAACAGCTACCTGAACCGAGAACCAAGAAAGGGTTGGGATCTTATTTAGGTCGTTAGCCATCGAAGGAACCTTCCGACCAAAGTCTTCGGCGGTTCTTTCACTTCAAGATCTTCTACGACGGTCTGTTCTTCTATTTTACGAGCTGGCTTAGTGGGAACCGATTTCACCTTACTATAATAGTGATTGGTGCGTTTCTCTTTTAAGCGCTCTGCGTCTTCCTGCTTCTTCTTTTCCTTTTCACGGGCTTCGGCAACACGCTTTTGCTCCATAGGATTTTTCCAGGCGCGTTGTTCGCGGCGGGGTTGTTCCTTGCGGGGCTCGCGTGCAGGCAGGGGCGCGTCTTCTTTCTTCTTCGGCTCGGGAAGGTCGATCTTTCCGACAACCTTTAAGCCTTGCAACTCAACCTTCGTTACCCGGATAACTTCCACCGGTTCGACAGGCAGGGTTTCGTCAAGTTTTGGGGACTCTTCTTTTACGACAGGCTCTTCTTCCTGTACGATCTCCTCCACCTTCTTTTCGGGAGCAAAGTTCTGAAGGACTTTAGCCAGAACGTCGTCGGTAAGCCGTGCATTTGCACCGGCCTCAATATCTATGTTTTGTGTGGCAAGAAACCCGGAAATATCCGAGGGTGAGATCCCAAGCTGTCGCGCCAATTGACCAATCCGCATGGTTCAATGAAATTTTGGACGCAAATATAAAAGCGCGCCTGCCGTTAAGCAAAGCGCGCTCAAACTAAACAACACGACGAAAAATCAGATAAATTTCACGTACTGGCTCACTTTCCACTTCTCACCTACCATCAGCGACCTCTCAATCACCAGGTCAAACGTCTTCCCATTTTGCTCGAACGTGATCGCGATCGAAGAAAAACCAGTTGCCTCTTCAGGAATGTTTACCGACTGAATGCTCACCTCCGACCAGTCGATCGAACGCTTCTCTGCTTCAGCAACCAGGTTCTCGTATGCGCGTCTCACTGCGGGCATAAGCTCTTCGTTATACGTCTTCGTAAAATCCGCTTTCGCGGCTTCAATATTCAGTCCATAGAACGCTTCGTTCGTATCCATCATCTCATGAAACTCAGACAGTTTGGGAAACATTGCAACGAAGCGTTCTTCCGACGACTGACGCAGGGCATGGATGATGCCGCGTGCGGTGGCTTCCGCCGGTCTCAGGTTTTCGTTTAATCGATCCGCTGAGAATGAACTGAGGGTAAGGGTTGCCGCCAACACAAGCGGCGCAGTCTTTTTCATATTACTTATTAATTGCTTGTTCAAATTATTTATGCGACGTCAGCTTGTCGGGCGACACAGGATATGGCACAAGGTTGTCTATCGGCTTCAATGATTTCAGGTAGGTAAACACCGCCAACAGGTCATCGTCTGTAAAATTCTGATACATCTGCCACGGCATAGGAGGCAACAAGTCACGGCTCGACTCAAGGCCTTTATACTTTCCTTTCCTGATCGCAGTCTTGAACTGATCGAATGTCCAGTTGCCAATACCTGTTTCGTGTGGAGTCAGGTTTGCAGAATAGGTCATTCCCCATGGACCTTGCGACGCTGTAAGGCCGGCCGAGAACAATGTCCATCCCGACTGCGCGCCATTTCCAGGTGTAGGTGGAAGCACCTCATCTTTCGGGTGGCCCGACAGCAACCTGTTTGTATCGAGCTCCATTCCACGCTCAGAGAAAATTTTAGGAGAATGACAATCGTGACACGCACTGGTTGTGACGATGTATTTTCCTTTCTTGATCAGTTCCGCTTTCGACAATTCTTTTTGCACAGTCTTCTGTTCGGAGGGTTGACTGCATGACGCGAGTCCGACTACCAGTACTGTTGCAATTGCACCAAGTGATTTCATTTAGGGTTTGTGAGTTTGTTTTATGTGCAGTAATACGCCGCGGTGATGCTTTGGATGTACGCGGAATGGAGTATTAACTACGCGAGGTCACCTTTACGGTAATGCCCGTACGAAACCATGCTAATTGCATGTTGGAACATTCATTTCCACAACCTTACGGGCACTTTTCCGTAAAGTGATCCTTGTAATAAGCAACCCTGAAGTAGATGGTTACTTCAGCGCCACCCTTACCCCCAATGAATCGGTCCTATAACTACGTCGCGCTCGAGGCACCCAAAGTGACCTTGCAGAAAGAGACAAAAGACAAGCCCTTTGCAGAGCTTTGTGAGATGACGGGGCTCATCCCTGAAGAAGCCCGGAAAGACCTCGCGAACGTAAAGATTTACGACATGTACCTTCCAAATTTCTCGATGCGATTATCGGAGGGTTCTTACAAGTACGACATGATGATGGTGAACTCGGGTGGTGTGGGATCGGAATACATGGGTAGTTGTCTTTTTCTTGAGGGTGGAGTAAAAACCTACCTCCGGGGAACTGATACAACGATGGAGACGCCTGAAGGTGCGCAAAATTTCAAATACGATCCGCAAAATGAATTCCGTCACAAGCTGCCAAAGAACAGGCAATTCCGACTTGTGCAATTTTCAGTAATGCCCGGGTTCCTCCTCAATCTTCTTCCTGAAGAAGAAACCTGGGCCGACAAGCTGAAGAACCGGATCCTGAGGAACGAAAGAATACTCGGTGACAGAACTCCGGCGATCGTACGGGCGCAAACACAAGCTCTTCAACTTATTCTTAATTGTCCGTTGAGTGGAAAGCTGGGGCAAACGATGATCGAAACGGCTATCGTTCAGATCATGCTGCTCAATCTCCATTCACTTTTCCAGAAAGAACAGTCGCAAACGTCGTCGATCTCGTCGAAAGATGTAAAGACGGCGAAGGCTGTGAAAGAATATATCGACAGCACTTACCTGGCAGATCACAGTCTGAACGACCTTACGCGTCACTTCGGGACGAACAGCAACAAGCTGATGAGTCTTTTCAAGACGGTATTCAACAAAAGTATTTTTGAGCACATTGGTGAGCTGAAGATGGAACATGCACACGATCTTCTCGTTAAAGAAGACAGAACGGTAACAGAAGTTGCGAGACTCGTGGGTTACAAGAACGCCAATCACTTCTCTACTGCATTCAAGAAAAGGTTCGGCATTAGTCCGACCAAAGTAAAATAACGATTCAATTCACACCCGGTGCTTCGACGCTTACGATATTCCAGTAACCTGATTCAACATCTCGTTTATACACAATCGAACAATTACCCTTCCTTTGCTGCTCTTGTTGCATATACGTCAGCGAAGCATTTAATTGTCCGTCACCATTCTTTTCGTCTACTGAGATCTCACTGATGTTGAGCTCGCGGATCTCGAGAAATGAGTTCCGTTGCTGAAATCCTGTAATCAGTGAAGTAAATTGTTCGAAGTCATAGTCCACGCCGTTGCACATCACGTTGTCGGCGAGCCAGATGGAGTCGTATTCGGCACGCCATTCATGTTGGTAAATACTTTTGATGAACTCCACTCCTATTCTTTCGATCTCGTACTGGTGGTTCATATGAAAATCCTCGTAGGTAAAATGGTTCACTAGTCCCGGCATATGTATGTTGTCCATCTCTTCGATGAACAACTCTTTGGTAAGGAACGTGTAGATGAGGACGTCATCATATCTGCATACGCAGTCCAGCTGAACACCATGTTGTCGCATGATGGTCAGGAGGCGTTCCAGTTCGGCAGTGACCTGATCTCTCTCCAGGTTTTCGACCGCGATGAAGGCCGGCCGGCCCACGTATTCATAGACACTCACACGACCACATTCGCGGTGCATCTGTTCGTGCGTGTAGATATAGTTAAGCCACTGGTTTTCGAGTTGGGGGCTGAGTCCATCGCATTTGTAGGACTGCATGCCGTGCTCGAGTTCCAGTTTTAGCTTAAGGACTTCGTTGCTGGCCTTCAGCTCGTCGTCGTTGGGAATTACCTGTTCCATAGTTTTTTTGATAGTGATCAAAACTATGGAGGCACTGGAGCAAATCACTTTGAAAGCAAGAGAGTTGCTCCAAATCGTCAGGTATTCCTTACACGATGCAGACTATAGTCACTTGAAAAAGCTGAAAATCACAGTCAGCGTCAAAATTTTTTAAAAAAATCGGATCAGTCTTTCGCGTCGTTGATCTCCAGCCAGTAGCCGTCGGGATCCCGCAGCCAGATCTGCTTCACTTTGTCGGGGCGGGAAGTGATCGAACCCTTTTTTCCGGTCACATCTTCATACTCGATGTTATTCTTCTTCAGAACAGCCGCAAAATCGTCGACAGACGCCACCGTAAAACAGATGTGATTGTTCTTGTAATATTCTTTGGGCGCCTTCGAGCCTTCTATAATATGAATCGCCTGCTTGGGTCCAATTCTCATCCACACGTGCTTGCCATCGTGGAAAGGTTCGGGAATGGTATCGAGCCCTATTATGTCGTGATAGAAGGCTGCGCTCTTCTTACAATCCATAACAAAGATACCCACGTGGTTGATCGACGCTTTTGGGGCCTGGCCAAAGGCTGCGGAAGTCAACAAAACAGAAAAAAGAATAAACAAAGAGCGCTTCATATTTCAACGGTTTACTACCAAATATAATTGTTGTTCTTAAATTCGGAACTAATGTTACCAGTGTGGCCCTCCTGGAGGAAGATCGGGTTCCGTTTTGCCTTTATCTACCTCGTACTTTACACCACCCCATGGACGCTCGCGGCCATCATTCCGGGCCTCGACAGCGTTACTCAATATTATGACCAGGCGTGGGACTGGATCGTACGTGCGGCAAATGCTTCCATCTTTCAACTGAAGGACGAACTGGTTCCCCTGGCCGGCAGCGGCGATACCTCCTTCGGATGGGCACAACTCTGTCTCACGTTACTGGTAGCGGTGGTGGGGTGTGCACTGTGGTCGGCACTCGACCGGAAGCGCCCCAACTACGACCGGCTCGACTACTGGTTCAGGCTTTCGCTGAGGTATTACATTTCGTTCTATTGTTTCACCTATGGCATCATCAAGCTGTTCGCGCTGCAGATGCCATTCCCGAATCTCAGCCAAATGGCTACCCCTCTCGGCGACTTCCTGCCGATGCGGTTGTCGTGGATGTTTATCGGGTACTCCACACCCTATCAAATATTCTCCGGGGTAATGGAAGTTCTTGCGGGTGTGTTGCTGCTTAACAGAAAAACTGTTGCGCTGGGACTGGTGACTGCGATTGGGGTTTTCGCGCACGTGGTTGTTCTTAACCTCTCTTACGATATCCCCGTTAAGCTTTTCTCAATTCATTTGTTGCTGTGTTGCATCTTCCTTGCCCTTTACGAACTGCAACGGTTCCTGAATTTCTTCATCTTCAACCGTGTCTCCGAACCCGACACATCTTTCAATATACAGCTCGACAAAAAATGGATGCGCTACGCACGTGTGGTTGCCAAGATCACTTTCATCGTGTTCGCGGCGATCGTTCCGTTTTATGAAAGTTATAACCGGTACAATTCTATAGAGGCAATGTCCGACGTCAAGCCAATAAGATCCGGCCTGTACGATGTCGATTTGTATGTGTTAAATGGTCGCGACACCGTTCCTTCTCTCATGTCCGACACCATTCGATGGCATGACGTGGTCTTCGATAAGAATGGTGGTGGAAGCATTAAGACCAGCGACCCGATGTTTCGACAGCGTTACCGTAGGGGTTACTTTACTTACAAGCCAGATACGACGCGGGAGGTGCTTGAACTGCGTCTGTTCCCCGCCGATTCGCTGCCACTCATGACCATGAAATACAAACTGCCCGACGAAAACACCAGACACCTCTGGACAGATTACAAGGGTGATTCTTTATACCTTAGATTGCGGCGCAGTAAAAGACATTTTCAGCTTGCCGAACGACAGTTCCACTGGCTATCGGAAGCTAACCGCTGATTGAAATAAACTTCGATGAAAA